>JALYVR010000068.1:2278-12969 GCA_030853145.1 Chloroflexota bacterium
CCTCTAATCTATCTATGCCTGACACGTTCAAACGAACGCGCCTGTGCGCTTAGTGTAGTGCTATCAACCCGCCATGTCAATCTGACCAGGAAGGAACCCATCAAGCATGCAGGAGATGTAGGGGCGCAAGGGATGTAGGGGCGCAGTTTACAAGCCCGTGAATGTCGTTCAGGCGGCCACCCTTACACGGCTTCTAGCCGGTCTCCGATGAAAATCATCCCATCTGTCAAAATCTGTGCTCTCAGGTCAGCATGCTGGAGTATCCCACAGGCAGCACCCTGTTGCGCCATCGCTGAGGAACAGGAAGGATGGGGGGCAAGCCCACATAGGAGCACATCCCCAATCAAGAAGGACAGGTATTCTTTCTTGAAATACTCATAGATTGAGTGTACAAGCAAAAAGGAGCAATCGTCAAGCGAATATCGTGAGGAGGAAGGAATGTCACACATTCTACACGGCGGTGTTACTATCAGTGAGAATATGTCCGGTAGAAGAGGATGCGAAGTATTGGAAGTCCAGCATCTTTTTACCGAAGAAACATGGACAATACACCATAGTAGGGGAATACGCATGTCACTAGAACCAAAAGCAGTGGAGGGCTTGCGGGACCATGAGAGCCAGACGTCACTCTACGAGCGCTATGGACCGGCTATCTTCGGCTACCTGCGCCTGCATATGCATTCGCTAGAAGACGCGGAAGATCTGCTCTTAGATGTCTTTTTAGCTGCCCTGGAGCATGACAACCTCGCCACATGGGCGCCTGGAGAACAACTGGCCTGGCTGAGACGAGTCGCGCACAATAAGCTCGTGAATGTCTATCGCCAGACGCTCAGGCGCCCACAGGTGGCCCTGGATTCTATTGCAGACACCCTCCTTGAGGAAGACGATCCCGAACAACTGGCCCTGCGCCAAGAAGAGCGGACACATGTGCGGGCATCCCTGCAACGGCTGCCCATCCTGCAACAGCAGATCTTACAACTCCGCTACGGGGATGGCCTTCGCTGTCCCGAAATTGCCCTGCTGCTCAACAAACGCGAGGGGACTGTGCGCAAACACCTCTCGCGCAGCATTTGCTTCCTACGCCAGGTCTATCAACAAACCGAAGGAGAAACACCATGCTAGATCATAACGAACTGCTGCCCGAAGAACAGGCGTCCCCAGCCTTAGTTGCCGAACTGCGAACAGCCTACCAGATGCAGCCTCAGGAGAAGCAGGTGCTGGCACGTGTTCATGCACGTCTCGCTCAAAACGCTCAGCCCATCCCGCTCCCTGAATCTGCTCAGGTGAATGGTCACATACAGCCGCAGCGAGTCACATCTCCGGCTGCATTGCCATCTCGATCTAGCAGACCCAGACAGAGATGGCTACCGCATCTCAACGCCCTGGCGGCAGTACTCTTCGTCGGATTACTGGTGGGTTCGCTGGTGCTGACCTTTTCCGTTCTCAATCACCGGACGACAGTAGGTTCTCCCCCAACCAGCAGAACCAGCGGTATTAGCATGGTCCTGGTGTCCACCGAAAAGGACCATCATCCGTCGTTGGCACAGATGGAAGCCACAGGTACCTTACTCTCTAAGCGTTTCACCAGCTTTGGCTTGAAGAGATCAAGTGTGCATGTGGTGAGAACCCATGGTCAATTTGCTCTCCAGGTGGAACTGCCGCACTTCCGCGGCAACGAGCAACAGATTCTGGCTCTGCTTCTGGCGCCTGGGGTAGGGGCATTCTGGTTAACCGGTGGTCCTGATGCCATTACAGAGGGAACAACCTTCCATCCCGAGAAGCACACTCAGTACAATCCTGGCGGCCTACCCCGTTTTACCAACCGCGATTTCGATCCGAAGTCTCTGAAAGTAAGCATCGATTCACAAACAGGTCAAGTCCAGATCGATTTCAATATGCAGGGCAATGCAATCAAAGGCTTTCAGCTTTACACTGCCCACAACATTGGACATTTTTTGGTATTCACCCTGGATGGCAAAGTCGTGCAATCAGCCATCATTAATAGTGCGATCTCCGGGTCAGCCGTTATCACGAGTAGATTTACTCAGCAACAGGCCACGGCTATCGTCTCTGCCCTCAAATACGGGCCTTTACCTGTGACGCTTAAGAAACTGCCCTGAGCACAAGCCGCTCACCTTTCGTAGCTGCGTGATGTATCATGCCTGTGCTGACCTACCTCATAGGTTGCTCCGCAGGCGTGATAAATACACGCAGCTACGAAACCATCACGCAGAGAGCGCGGATACAGAAGCCAAAAGCACTTCTCCATCGTGAACTAACTAGTAGTCCACGAAACAGAAGCATAACAACAATGATTGAAAATGCATGCAAAGGTGGTCAAACAGGGAAAAATAACCTTTTGCTGAGTCGTTGACAACCTGTGAAAACATGTGATATGCTCTGGCATGTTACAAAAAGAAGGAATGGTTGAAAGAACCGACTTTCCTCATAAAAGAGGTGTAACCTAAAAAGAGGGAACGTTTTTGAGGTCCCTTGCCCGGCCGGGGCCACACACGGAGCGGATCTCCGTGCAGTGTTCGGATGTTTTCACCGGAATCAACACGTTGGAATACGTTTTGAAAGGCAGGAATTTGCAGATGTCAGATCAAAATCCATGGGTCGACCCGGCCGGTCCTGGCGGAAACCAGGGATCACAGATGCCGGGCAGCCCGTTCGGCCAGTCCGCAGGACAGAGCATGCCGGGTCAGGGAATGTCCGGTCAGATGGGGAACGACCCCATAGATATGCCCCTGGACAAGGCGCGCCAATTCGCCGAGAGCCAGATCCACCAGGCCATTGATCAGTATGCTGGGCGGCTGCCGGGCGGCTCGCTCGTCGCGGACCAGGCCAAGCGCGCGGCCTCCGGGTTACTGGATGGCCTGGAGCACCAGGCAGACGGTCAGATTGATAGCCGCCTGGGGGGCCTGCCCGGTATGGGCGGCAAATACGATCCCAACCAGGGCGGACAGGGCAATCAAGGCGGCCAACTCTAACTCTGATGCTGGAGGGACACCGCTGACCTCATTAATTCTAAGGAGATCGCCCGATGGATAACGTCATTCATCGAGCGATCTCGTTGGAGCGTATATACCGGCCTGCACCCCCTGTTCTCTGGCCTTAGAGTTTCGGCAATTGTCCCAATACGGAAAGCACATACCACATGCCACAAAAATCGTCGGCCTGCATCTCCAGCAATGCCTGCTCGTAGAGATAGTCAGCCTCTTTCTGAGATGTCACCCGCATTTTGATCAAAAAGGGCTGAAGCAATTTCAGACCGGCCCCCCAATCATGGTACATGCTCAGGTGCGCCTCCGACTCCGCCGAGAAGTCAATGGCATAGGCCTTCTGCTGGATCTTCTGATAGCCTGCTTCTCGCAGAAAAGATGCCATTTTGGGGGTAATCCCAAAATCGCGACCGATGGGCGAGAAACTTCTTTCCGCCAGTTGAAATGAGCGAGCGCACATGAGCCACAGTTTCTCAAAGGCAGGACTGCTGGTATGCCCCATATCATCGCATTCGGTCAGGCGAATGAAGCCACCCGGCCGGGTGATGCGACGACACTCCTGCATAAGCGGGGGCCACAACGGGGGAGGCATGAAACCGATCATGAAGCGCGCATTGACCAGGTCAAAATGGCCGTCGGGAAAATCCAGGGGATTCGTGGCGTCCGCCACATGAAAACGCGCGTTCGGCAACTTCCGCACATGCGCTTGAGCCTGCGCATACTTGATCATGATAGGACTGGTATCAAGGCCGACGACGCTCATTTCAGGGTGGATAAACGCCGTCGCCAGCGCCCAGCCGCCTGGCCCACAGGCGATATCCAGCACTGTATGGATGGCAGAGGTGTCAAGCTCTTCCGGCAATATCCCTCCCATCGATCGGGTGACAAGCATGTCTTGATCCATCAAGCGCGCCATCTCCGCACCACTCTCGGAGTCGAGCACATACAGGTTTTCCTCATCTTGCCACGAACTGGCCATGGAATTACCCCCTCAAACTAAGCAAGCAGAAATATCCCCTATGTGGGCTTGCTCGCTAACATTATTATGTTGCTTGAGAGCTATTATACCAGATGCTGAGTGTATTTTCTGCCGCTACTAACGTGTAATATGCATATGAATCTACCTGTTCCTGCCCACCGGGCAGATGGTCTGAAACGTACAGGCGCGGCACTTGGCAACACGTTGTCTCGCGAGAGGAGGAGGTTGCTGCTCGCCACAGCGCGCCATCTCGCCCAGCAGGCGAATGACTTTGCGGCGCAGCGCAGGGGTGTACTCGACAGTAAATTCGTTGTCCGCGTAGCGCAGGATGCCATGCGTTGGCGCCTGCTCAAAGTAGTCTTCCAGGATCAGGCAGTAGACCCCCAGTTGCACGACATGGTTACTATAGGGCTGCATGGCATTCTGCACAGCGGGCTTCAGTTCGATGGGTACTGGACGCCCATCAGGTAGCTCGACGACATAATCCGGCTTGCCTACAATGGGGTAGCCGCTGGAGACCAATGGCTCACCCTGCCCATCGGCATCCTCGTACACCAGCATGCCATCCGGCAGGCCCAGCGCGCGATGACGCTCCGCCACCAGCCGCTCGCTCTGGTAACGACGCTCGTTTCGCAGCAAGATCACCAGCGCGATCACAATGAGCAACAGCGCCAGCCCGATCGTCAGCAGAATGCTATTCAGCATAATCCCTTATGTAATCCTTGTGTACAGTGACCAACTGTGATGCCTCGCGCACCTGGTAAACTGTTCCTCATTCATCTGAGAGGCAAGGTGTAGTGGCCCTCCTTGCGGGAGCCATGGCTCTGCCATCCTCGCGGGCGTCGTGTCTCACTAGCGCAGCAACACAGCCGCCGCAATCAACACAATGGCGATCACCAGCAGCACGATCACAGCCACCGTGAGCTGGCGCATGTGTCCGCTGATCGCTACGCCGTGGCCCTCTTCCTGCGCCTCCTCGACCTCCTGGGCGTGTTCAAGGTGCAACTCGCGCCCCTCCTCGAAGGCTCCCCGGCGCAGCAGGAGGCGCTCAAGCATCTGGTATTCAGGCAGTGCTGGGGCCTGCGGACCATGGTCATGCTCCAGCTCGACCATGCGCGCGAACAATTCTTCGTTATTGGCCTGGGCATACTGCTCATACTGCTCATGCCACCACACCAGGGGGCAGTATTCAAATTCTGCGACCTCACTCGCCGTGAAGAGCCGCTCATGCTCCTGTGTTTGATGTCGCTGCTGCATACCTGCTCGTATTATTCTCTCTGGCTATCAATGTACAGGTCGTCGGAAGAGGAGGGGTACTATTTACCCGACTGGCGCCGATTCTTCCTGTATGCCCGCCAGTCCAAGCACATCGGCGATACCTGTCATGGCCTGAATCACATTGGCGATATGCTCATCCAGGTCCACCCCAAGCTCGGCGGCGCCCTGCACCAGGTCCTCACGATTGACTCCAGCGGCAAAGCCCTTGGCCTTCATCTTCTTACGCACCGAGGAGACCTCCAGGCCGATGAGGCTCTTCGTGGGGCGCACTAAGGTCGTCGCCGTCACCATGCCGGTCACCTCGTCGCAGGCGTAGAGCGCGTGCGACAGCAAGTTGGTGCGCGGGTAGGTCGCGACATTGAGGTCGTTGTGCGCCAGGATCGCATACATAATGCGCTCATCGTAGCCACCAGCTTGCAGCCACTGCGCCAGAACTTGCGTGTGCTCGTGCAGATCAGGATATTCCTCGTAGTCACAGTCGTGCAGCAAGCCTGTCATGCCCCATAGCTCCTCGTCTTCCCCATACTTGCGCGCATAAAAGCGCATGACCGCTTCAACCGCAAACATATGCTTGCGTAGATTCTCGTTCTTGACATGGGCCGCGACTAACTGATACGCGTCTTCTCGTGTTGGCATGGTTTCTCTCACTCGTTTCCCAGCATAGTCAAGGCAGTTGCACTACCTTTCGAAAATCTATTATAACATAAGCCCGTGGGAAACTAACGAGGGTCGCAGCATAACCACGTGGATGGCGCAATGTACCAAAGTTTCGCTAAGGATAGCGTTTTGGGAAAGATGTATGATATACTCAATGCAGTTGTAGAGTGCATTGTGACACGGAATCATAGTCTGGAGCAAGCTGCGCGATACACAGTAGTGGGTTTCATCTAAAATAAAAGACAAGGATTGAGTAAAGCAGAATGCCATTGAACAACAATCCTAGATTGGGCTGGTACCTTGATGAGTGAGATCAAAGTCAATCCGGGAGATTCATTCGATCTGGCTCTCAAGCGCTTCAACCGTCGCGTCCAGCAGGATGGTATCCTCTCCGAGGCCAGGCGACGTGCGCGCTATGAAAGCCCCCAGGACCGCCGTAAGCGTAAAGCAGCTACCTTGCGTCGTAAGCAAAGACGATCCCGCCAGGTAAGCTAAAAAGCGTCAATCGTGAAGGTGCGCGATGGAGATGAGGGACGGAGTATGCACGCCGGCCCTCGTCACTTTGTGCTGTCCACAATTGTCTACCCGCGCGCTTTTCATGCCCTCTAGAACCTAAAAGGCATATAGCTCTTCAGACTTCACTTCTCCCAGCTCGCCACCTTCAGACAGCTCCTGGCTAAAATCTTTCACCGCTTGCAACTCACCGTAACCAGCGGCTTGTATAGTTACGAGAAGTCTATACACTCGATTTCTAGCGTGAGGAGATTGCAGAGATATGGCTTTCTTGTAGAATACCCGGCCTTCCTTCACACTATTCTCGATATATTTGTTCTTGATGCTGGCATCTTTTTCATGGTGAGCCAGCATCAAATAGGCGCGCGCCCAATCAAGAGGTATCCAGGCATCAAGCCACAGGTTTCCTTCCAGAGCTATTTGTAGCCTGATCTCATCCATCATGTCCAGGGTTTTTTGCGGCTCCCTGATCTCTAGATACCCATAACTTTTCTCAGCCAGGATACCGCTTAAAGAATGAAAAACAAAATCGGTGCCATCGCCGTAATACATTTTAATGTCTGTAGCTATCTTTTGTGCTATGTCTATCGCGCGCTTAAATTGTTCTGTCTGCTTGTTGCTGGCATAAGCGCGTGCGAGATAGGCATTCGTAAGGGCCGCGACATGTTTGCTGGCTCTAAAAGATGCATCTCTCGCAGCCTCCAAATAGTCTACAGCCTCCTGTTGTACCCCTTTGCGCTCCAACTCTGTGCCAATACCCATAAGAGAGATAGCTATAGTAGCAGGATGATCAATAGCTACAGCAATCTCGTGCATCTGCCTGAACTTGCTCAGAGCATCATCATAATGCCTGTGCTCTACGTCCAGCACTGCATTGAGTCTGACAACTTGCGCGTAAAGAACTTGAAAACGCACTTCCAATCTCATAGGTGGTGGGATATTCTCGTGCAGATATGCAAACAGCCTGTTCAAATCACGAACTGATTCCTCAACATAGTTGAGTGGCGCGACACGGCGTACATGCCAGGTTCTTTTGATGAGGCCTTCGGCAGTATTTAGTGTTTCATCGTACATGGATGATCCTCTTGATGGGATGACATGTGGATTAAACGGATCGTACTCCGATAAGCCTAGCTTCCAATACGGAATTCGCAAAATATCACACAGTCCCCTCAATGTGTAAACATCTGTGATACGCTTTTTACCAGCCTCTACCAAATAAACATAATCAGTACTGACCCCGACATCACCATTTGACTTAGGCCATTTATCCGCTAGCTGTGCCTGGGTCATAGATAAAGCTTCTCTTGCTTCTCGTATTGTTATCCCATGATGATAGATATTCATTCTCCTATCTCAACTATCCATACCTATTGGTTAGAGCAAACGCTACTTTCGCTATATATAGTTCCAACCTCCAGGGCTGTTCCAGATCAATAAGAAATCGCTTATTCTGTAGTAGCTGGTTTAAATGCTTATCCCAGACGCATTCTACCATACAAGAGCTAACTCATGAAGGGAAAAGATGAGAAAAAGTATGTAAGACCGAGGGAGGGTTACCATGAATCACATTTTAAGTGAGCCGCAACCCGTTCTAGCGATTACAACGCCAACGATCATATCAGAAGCTGCCGCAACCATAGAGCGAATTATGCAAGAACATGGAGGAAGTGTTGAACACAAAGGAGACGGAACATATGTAGTATTTACCTTTCCCGCAAACACCATGAAACAAGAAAACTGGCCCAGAATAGTGAGCGAGAGGTTTACTATCACATTCCCTGATGGCTACAAAATCCAGCAGGTACACGATCACTTTTCTGATAGCAATAACATCTACTTTCCCGGAGATGAGTTCCCAGCAGAACTACAGAAGCAATACCAAAACCACGGAACGTCATCCCTCTAAGAGAGGGGATCATATGTTGGTGTGTTATACTACGAGGAGTACGCGCCACTGCGGCATATCCTTCTTGCGGAAAGGGGAAAGAATCAGGCATGAGCGATCAGCGAGATGCTTCACAACAGACATCAGACCACTATTTCATTAATCAAGAACTGGTTGAGGAAATGGTCCGGCTCAATCGCCAGGGTCGTATTCTCACCGAGGGGATGGGAGGCGTGCTCCTGGAGCAGCAGGACCTCTCTGGCATCCGCGATATACTCGATCTGGCCTGTGGCCCCGGCGAGTGGGCCATGCGGGTCGCGCGCGAGTATCCAGACAAGCACGTGGTAGGCGTTGACCTGAGCGAACGCATGATTGAGTACGCCTGCGTGCAGACCGAGGCCGACGATATCAGCAACGCCACCTTTCACGTCATGGATATTACCAGGCCCTTAGACTTCCCCGATAGCTCCTTTGATCTCATCAATGCACGCTTGCTCCAGGGCTTTATGCGCAAGGAAGGATGGCCAAAGCTCTTGCTGGAGTGTCAGCGGCTCCTGCGGCCAGGGGGCATGCTCCGCCTGACCGAGCAAGAGACCATCTTGACCAATTCCCCTGTTTTTGAGCGCTGGACGTCATGGTGGTATCAGGCATTTCAGCAAGCGGGACTGGCCTTCTCGCGTCCAGGGCAGCAACATATAGGCGTGACCATTGCCCTGAAACCCCTGCTTTCCCAGGCCGGGTTTGTGACACCACAGCATACCGCGCACGCCATTGATTTCTCAACAGGCACCCCGGCCCATGCAAGCGCACTCGAAAACCTCAGCGACGCCCTGAAGCTGGCCATGCCGTTCCTGGCTCGACTCGGCGTTGCTACAAACGAGCAAGTGAAAGAGGTGCTCGCGCAAATGCAGGAGCTGGCCGGCAAGGAAGACTTCTGTGGCTATTGGTATTTTTTGACGATCTGGGCACGAAAGCCATAGCTCGCCAAAGCGCTTGCAGGCCAGTTCAATCCCAAGGGGCAGCGGGCCAATCAGGATTTTCAGCCTGATTGGCCTAACGTGCTTTCACACCTAGCCCCGGCCCATCCGGCAAAATGAGCTTCCCCTCCCTAACCGTCACGCCCACATAGGGGTCATCATTGATCAGCAGATGGCCATCCAGGTCGGCATAGTCCACCAGCGGCGTCAGGTGAGCCGCTGCGGTGATCGACAGGGAGCTTTCGATCATGCAGCCGATCATGACGCGCAGGTTATGCGCGCGCGCCACGTGGATCATCTTCAGGGCGTGACGAATCCCGCCACATTTCATCAGTTTTATGTTAATGCCATCCACGCATTCGGCCACGCGCGGAATATCATCGACGGTGATACAGCTCTCATCGGCGATGATGGGCAGGGGTACATTGTCGCGGATCAACTTCAGCCCCGCAAGGTCATGCGCGGGGATCGGCTGCTCGACAAATTCGATGTTGTAGGGAGCTAGCTCGTTGATGTTCTTGATGGCCTCCTTTGGCGTCCAGCCCGCGTTCGCATCGACGCGAATCGTGGCGTCTGACACCTCGCGAATGGCCTTGAGCATGGCGATATCGTTTTTCGTGCCGACCTTGACCTTGAGGATCGGATAGTCCTTGGCGAGTTGCGCCTTCCTGGCCATATTCGCCGGTGTGTCGATGCCCAGCGTGAAGGACGTGTGGGCCGCGTGCGCCGGGTTGAGTCCCAGGAGCTTGTACACCGGCACTCCCAGCATCTTGCCCATGATATCGTACAGCGCCATATCAATGGCAGCTTTGGCCGCCGGGTTCAGCCCGATGATAGAGTCCAGCCGCTCGAAAATATCTTCGCTGAGGAACGGGTCGTCGCCCAGGCTCTCGGCGAACTGCGCCATACAGGCGAGCACCGTCCCAGGACTTTCGCCATAGTATTCGGCAGGCGAGGCCTCACCAAGACCAACGATATCGTTATGGGTTACCTGCACGATCACGTTCTCTGAAATATTCTGCACGCCGCGCGAGATGCGAAAAGGCACAGCGAGCTTGAGATTGAGTGGTCTGGCTTCGATATCCATGATTTGCTTGCTCTCTCTCTAGATGTATTTCCGCGCTTTTTGCGGAGCTTTGAGATAATCGGTCAATCCAATTACATTGCCCCAGGGATCAGCGATCTCTACAACCCATCCTGTACCCACTTCCCAGGGGTCCTTGAGCAAGGTAATACCGAGAGTCTCTAACTGCTGGGCGGCTGCGCGTGCATCGGGTACCTCCAACCAGACGCGTGGGGTGGCGCGCGGAGGAGTGGGCTCGATATCCTGTACGCGGAGCAAGAGTCCAGGTTCCTCTCCCCCCAGCCGATAGACGATCAGACCAACTTCTGCC
>JALYVR010000636.1:0-2020 GCA_030853145.1 Chloroflexota bacterium
GCAGCTACGAAGGGCGAGCGGCGTCTGTTTGGTTCATATGGATGCTGTAAAATGTTCTTTCTCGATATTTTAGAAAAAAACGCGCTCATCTATATGCGTCAGACCCGGCAGTGTGATATCCTGTAGAGTGGAATGCTGGTAAAAATTGGTATTGTGTGGAGATAGGCATGGATCTTAACGTTGAAGGAAGATCTGAGCGGATTCCATCCGGCTCTCATATCTGTCAGCTTTACAGTAAGGTGACGGAGATCGCGAGCGTGACGGCGCGTCTCTTTCGAGCTGGACTGATTATATCGGAAAAGTGCTTGTTCGTGGCTGCCCCGGCCCAGGTGCAGGAGGTACGCGCGGAGCTGCTGAAGCTCCAGGTCGATGTAGACGCCATGGTGCAGTCGGGACAGCTCATCTTGTGCGAGGAGCGGGAGTCGTTCCTGTCGAACGGCAAACGCTTTGATCCGTATTTCTTGCTCTCCTCGCACCAGACGTTTATCGCGCAGGCGCTGCGCGAAGGCTGGAAGGCTGTGCGTATCTCGATGGACATGACCTGGTTGACCAAAGATGTGGCTACGCCGGAGCAGTTGCTCAAATATGAGGCCGCCTCCGACGCGGTCTTCACCTTCCAGAAGGCTCCGATCATTGCCCTGATGCATTACGATTATGGGAAGCTGTTGCCCACCCTGGTCGTAGAGCTGCTGAAGCTCCATCCTATCTCCGTCGTGGGCAAGTACATTAGGCGCAACCCCTACTATTTGAACTCCGAGCAGTACATGCTGAAGATTTTACGTATGCATCGCGACAAAAAGGACCCGCCTGCGTAGCGCTCGCTGTGCAGTAGCCCTCCCAATTAGGGAATGGGATCAGTGCTGCGCGCCATCTGCACGCCCTGGCGCTCCATGGTGGCAAGCTCGCTTTCGGCCAGCGTATCGAAGTCGATGGCCGGGTGCTGCACCGAACTGGTACAATCGCGCAGGAAGTGCAGGCGCTTGAGCAACCCGGGCTGCTGGCCGAAGCGCTGGACAAGCTGGCGCTCGGTCTCCAGCACGCAATGGGATTTTGCCTCGCCCGCGATGTAGACCCTGTCGTGCTGCATGACGGCATCCAGCAAGGCCACGTTCAGCCCGCTTTCGGGATCTTGCGGGTCGGGGATCTCGGCTCCGAAGATGCCGTAGTATTCGCTACGCACTGTAAGCCCCTTGATGATGTAGGTTGGCTGGGCGTTGCGCGCCGCGCTGTGCCAGGCGATGGCCTCGCTGATGGGCGCGACTAACATCTGCCCAAGTGTGCCCTCCATGGTGTGATAGGGCCAGATCATCAGGTCCTTGCGCGCCTGCTGCTGCAACTGCTGGACATACTTCATGGACCAGTCGGGTTCGATGACCGGTGCCCAGGTATTGTTGGTCACATCTCCGGCAGTAATTGCTGTGAAAGGTTGGGGATGCGCCCCGGTCTGAGGATTTTTCCACCAGGCACTGTAGAAGATCTGGAAGGGAATATGGGTGTCCAGCGAGGCGTACACTGTGGTGATCCTGTGCGCGTTCGCGTAGAACCAGGTGAGCAGGCGCGCTACGTCGTCCTGCGCTCCAGGGACGTAGAGCGTGCCACTGGGATCGACGAAATCATGTTGGTAATCCACAAGCACGAGCGCGATCTTCTCACGGTCCTCGTTGGCGGAAGTGATCCCCGCTTGCCGTCCGGCCTCGGTGAATTCCTGGATACGCGCGCCATAGGCTCCCCGGTAGGCATCCTGCCTGCCGAATAACGCCGGCGCGTTTACTGCCTGCTTAGCCATCTTCTTTGCTCCTTTGTATAGCTGTTCCCTGATCTGTTGCGATAAAAACGTGCCAGAGATACTTCATCATCCTGTAATAGTGTATGATATACACTATCTAGGAAAAGTATATCAGAGTTCCGCGAGAAAATCAAGGGGTGGTGCTCCCCATGTGCGTAGAGATTCGGCTTGCTCACTGACTCCAACACATTCCTTGATAAGGCATGATGGCCTATCACTCATCTATTTTCTTGA
>JALYVR010000636.1:2030-3505 GCA_030853145.1 Chloroflexota bacterium
AAACGGCTAAACCTGGAGTACCATAATACCATAAAGATATAATTGGTACTGGAGTATGGTAATGGCTGAACAGCAGAAACCATCAAAGCCGGGTATGCTCGACGAACGTGCTCAGCGTATTCTCCAGGGAGCCACACGCCTGATCCTGCATTATGGCTATGATAAAACCACAATGAACGATATTGCGGCCGAAGCAAACGTGTCGAAGAGCACGCTGTACCTCTATTGGCAGAGCAAGGAGGAATTATTCCGCGCTTTGCTCACCCGTGAGACGCTTGATGTGGTCGATGATTGGTTGCGACGCGTCCAGGATGATCCGCAGGGAGGGACGTTATTTGGCATTTACCAGCATGGTTTCCGGGCGTTGCTGGCGCACCCACTGATGAGCGCGCTCTATACGAAAGAAAGCCATGTGCTGGGCGATTATGTGCGCCGCCGTGACCCTGCTGTCCACGTTCTCCCCTATCGTCTCAACTGCCTCCTCGTCCAACGCTTGCAAGCTGCGGGTATGATCCGCGCTGACTTGCGTGATGAAGTCCTTAATCATGTGCTTGTGCTTATCTCTGTTGGCCTCTTCTCAATTGGTGAACTTCTTCCGCAGGAAGAGGCACCTCCTCTTGAAGAGGTTGTGGATGTCCTGGCCCAGATGGTCCAGCGCTCCCTGGCGCCGGCAGAGCCAGGTGATTCCGCGCAGGGGAAGCTGGCGCTGCAAGCGTTTCTGGACCAATTGATGAGTGGTCTCAAGTAAAGGAGTGTCTCTTCTATGCAGCAAACAGAACCCCAGGCCACCTGGCTCGATGTCGACGGCATGCGTCTGCATTGCCTGACTGGCGGGGAGAGCGGGACCCCAGTTGTCCTCCTGCATGGCGCGGGCATCGACTCGGCGGCTCTTTCCTGGGGCGAGGTCATCAAGCCCTTAGCGGCGCATCACCGGGTCTTCGCGCCCGACCTGCCTGGCTACGGCTTGAGTGACAGACCTGATACCCGGTACACGCTGGCTTTCTATGCCGATGTGGTGCAGCATCTGCTCGATGAACTGCACCTGGACAAGGTCAGCCTGGTTGGCCTTTCGATGGGAGGCGCCATCGCGCTCGCCCTGACTCTTGCTGCCCCTGCGCGCGTAGAGAAACTGATTCTCGTCGATACCTACGGTATTCAAGACAAAGTTGCGGCCCACAGGTTATCCTATCTCTATGTGCAGCTCCCATTCTTCAACGGGTTGACGTACTGGCTCATGGGCAAAAGCCGCGCCCTGGTCCGCTGGAGCCTGCTTGCGAGTCTCATCTACAACCCGGATCGTCTTTCCGCTGAACTCATTGAGCGGATCTACCAGGCGGTGCGCGAGCCGGGAGCAGGAAAGGCCTTTAGCTCTCTACAGAGAAGCGACGTCCAGTGGTCCGGCCTGCGCAGCAATTTTATCGCCAGGCTGCATGAAATTACGGTCCCGACACTCTTTGTGCATGGCGCGGAAGATA
>JALYVR010000637.1 GCA_030853145.1 Chloroflexota bacterium
GGAGGTGGGCGTGGGCAATGGACTTAACTTTGCTTTCTACGACCCCGCACAGGTCACACGCGTAGAGGCGGTCGAACCGGATAGCGCCATGCTTGGCTATGCGCGCACACGCCTGGAGACGGCCCGCGTCCCCATTACACTCACGCAGGCCCCGGTGGAGGCTCTTCCCTTCCCCGATGCTACCTTCGATAGCGCGCTCGCTACCCTGGTATTCTGTTCGGTCACCGACCCCCTGCGCGGTTTCGCGGAGATCAAGCGCGTCCTGAAACCGGGCGGCAGGCTCCTGCTGGTAGAACATGTGCGTGCGCAAGGCGCCATCGCGGCAACCATCCAGAATATGATGACGCCCATCATGAAGCGCCTCGCCGGCAACTGCCACTGGAACCGCGATACCGCCGCCACCATCGCGGCCTCCGGCTTCCAGGTCAAGCAACGCCGCGACCTGGGTGGGCTGATCCCGATGATCGTCATGCAAGCTACCTCGTAGCGTGGGGCGCAGCCAACCGGGGCGCAGGCCAGCAGCGCTCCTATCGTCCTCGCATCACATTACCTGCCACACTTGCACTGTCTGGTCGTCGCCGGCCGAGGCCAGACAGTAGCCGTTGGGGGACCAGGCGACGACGTTCACCTGATCGCTATGGCGGGTAGAGGTATGCGCCAGGTATTGCACTTTGACATCCCATAGCTGCACCAGCCAATCGTCACCGCCGGAGGCGATGTAGCGTCCATCGGGCGACCAGGAGAGGGTATTGACCCAACCGGCGTGCGCGCTATAGGTGCAGATAGTTTCCCCGCTGGCGATATCCCAGACCCGCACCTCCCCGCCAAAGCCGCCAGAGGCGATGTAGCGCCCATCGGGTGACCAGGCGATGGCCCCCACAGGCAGGTCATGCCTGAACGTGTGGAAGGTCTGACCGCGGCCCCTGGCATCCCAGACCTGCACGGTCTGATCCCAGGAGGCCGAGGCGATCTGCTCGCCGTTGGGTGACCAGGCGACCGCCAGTACCTTGCTGGTGTGACCGCAGTAGGTGAAGATATTGTCCCCCAGTGTTAAACTCCAGACCTCGACCGAGCCATCATCGCTGCTGGCGATCACCCGCTCCCCGTCCGGTGACCAGGCCAGCGAAAGAATGTATCTCGCCTGGTCGCGATAGGTGTAGCGCCCGCGGCCGTTGGCAGCATGCCAGATCTGCATGGTGCGGTCGTTGCCGCCGGAGGCGATATAGGCTCCATTGGGTGACCAGGCCAGGGCGAATACCTGGTCGTCATGACCTCCATAGCTGAAATATTGCTGCCCCGTCGCCGCATCCCAGACGTGTACCGCCTTGTTCGTGCTCGTGGAGACGATGCGCTGCCCATCGGGCGACCAGGAGAGCGTGCGCACCCAATCAAGATGGTCGCGATAGACGCAGAGGGTCGTTTCTGTGGGTGATAATGAGAGCATGTGTTGTGTCCCGGCGTATGTGTCGTCATCAGCATATTGTATAGCTAAGGTGCTTTGATACGTGCTAGAATATCGGCTCGTATGCTTAGACATCTTCAATCCCTTCTTTGGCGAGTATAGCGCTCCCCTCGCTTGTTTATTGGGCCGATTGTAGAGGAACATCGATACGGTGTCAAGCAATACTCGTTTCCTGGTACTTTAGCATAGCTCCCGTGGCAATTACTGCGTGTCAGGCTCAACAGGTTGCCAACCCGCCGGGTTGACAGGGCCATTGAAAAGTCGCAGGCGTGCCCCTACGCGGAATGTGGTGTGGTTGAAATTGCCCCTCGACCTCGCTGCCTCGCTCTGGTATAATGTGAGCGATGGGTGATAGAACAAGAGTTTCACCCCGGCAGCAATCAAGCAGGAGACAACCTATGAGTGACCGGCTCGTTTCGCCTATCGTGAGCGATGAGGAACAGGTAATCGAGGGCAGCTTGCGACCCCGGCGCCTGGCGGAATACATCGGGCAGGAGAAGATAAAAGCCAATCTCAGTGTGTTGCTGGAGGCTGCTCGCAGGCGCGGCGAGTCCGTCGATCATGTACTCCTGTATGGACCGCCTGGACTGGGCAAAACGACGCTCTGCAATATCATCGCCGTCGAGATGGGTGTCAGCCTGAAGACCACCTCCGGTCCCGCTATCGAGCATGCGGGCGACCTGGCCTCCATTCTGACATCGTTGCAGTCCGGGGAGGTGCTCTTCATCGACGAGATTCACCGCCTGGCCCGCGCCGTCGAGGAGCGTCTGTATTCGGCGATGGAAGATTTCGCGCTGGACGTGATGATCGGCAAGGGTCCCAGCGCACGGGCCTTGCGTCTCTCGCTGCCGCCCTTCACCGTCGTCGGCGCCACCACGCGTGTCGGCTCGCTGACGGCGCCGCTGCGCGACCGCTTCGGGGCCATTTATCGTATGGAGTACTACGAAACGGAGGCACTGAAGATGATCCTGACACGCTCGGCGCGTATCCTCAAGGTGCCGGCGGACGAGGCGGGCATCAACGAGATCGCCGGCCGCGCGCGTGGCACCCCGCGTATCGTCAATCGCCTGCTCAGGCGCGTGCGCGACTATGCGCAGGTGAAGGCCGATGGCGTAATTACGCTGCCCGTGGCGCAGGAAGCTCTCAACGCGTTGGAGATCGATAACATTGGCCTCGACCAGACCGACCGCAACCTGCTGCTCACGATCATTGAGAAGTTCGATGGCGGACCCGTTGGCCTGGATACGCTGGCCGCCAGCACCAGCGAGGACCCGGAGACGATTGAGGATGTCTACGAGCCGTACCTGCTGCAACTGGGCTTCATCGCGCGCACTCCGCGCGGTCGCATCGTGACGCGCTTCGGCTATCAACACCTGGGAAAAAATGCGCCCAATGCCGGTTCGAGCGATGGCAGCGCGCCGACCCTGTGGCAGGCGGGCGCGCCCCCTACACCAACACCATAGAGAGGTTCTAGCATTTATGGGGGTTAACATACGTGACTACGATTATCATCTCCCGCCCGAACTGATCGCGCAGACGCCCATCGAGCCGCGCGACTCCTCGCGGCTACTTGTGGTTGAGCGCGCCAGCGGGGAGCTGGCGCACCGGTACTTCCGCGATATCGGCGCCTACCTGCGCCCCGCCGACCTTCTTATAGCTAACCAGAGCCGCGTGATACCTGCGCGCCTGCTGGGACGCCGGCTGGAGAGCGGCGGCGCGGTCGAGGTGCTGCTGCTGGCCGCGCGAGCAGACCTGGGCGCCAACTACTGGGAGACCCTGGTGCGCCCCGGCCGCCGCCTGCGCGAGGGCGCGCGCGTGGCGTTCGGCGCTGAAGGTAGCAGCCCCTGCCTGCAAGCGGAGGTCCTCCAGCGCACCGAAGCCGGCGGGCGCCTTGTGCGCTTCTTCAGCGAGCCTGCACGGGACGAGACTGTATCCACCGCCACCATCAGCCGGCTCATTGAGCATGCGGGCCGTATGCCGCTGCCACCCTATATCCACGAGACGCTGAGCAACCCTGAACGCTACCAGACGGTGTACGCG
>JALYVR010000069.1 GCA_030853145.1 Chloroflexota bacterium
TGCTACCAGGCCGATAAACGAACTCAAGGTTATCCGTTCGTCTTCGCCCCCCGGTCAATCTCCACTTCGTGATAGCTTTGACTGTTAAAAACCGGGAACTCGTTGTTCTACACGCAGGGTTTTGCGGGCTTTAAACGTCGAACTCAATAGAGAAGGGAGATATGCCAATGGTTCACAAGAATGAGGAACAGGCAGGGGGCCAGCAGGCGCACAGCCCCGCGTCTGCTCTCAGCGGAACAATGCTCAAGGAAATCGTTGAAAGAGCCTGTGCAAAGGATCGTCTGGCCTTTGGGTCTCTTTATGAACTCTATAAAGAACCGCTGGGGAAACGCCTCGCCTATCTCATTGGGGACAAGGACGTGGCCTATGAACTGTATCAAGAAATGTTCATCCATTTCTGGAAACGCCTACCCATACCACCTCCCCTCAACTTTGAAGCCTGGCTCTACCGTATCGCCAGGAACGCCGCCTTTGATTATCTTCGACATGTAAAACGGCTGGAGTTTCTCCCGCTGCTAGAGCAGGAAGATGCTGGATCAAGCGGCTACCCGAACGGCGAAACCCTGAGTGAAACGGGCTTTGAAGAACGCGTGTGCGAACTGATATGCATTCAACAGGCGCTAATGAAAATGTCTCCCCAATATCGCATCTGTGTGCTCCTGCAGGATCTCTGGGGGTACTCTCAACAAGAAATTGCCGCGTCGTTGGGCATTCGTGAAAGCGCGGTAAGTGCCAATATCAGCCGTGGACACAAGCAGTTGCGCGCGGCATATTGGAAGATGATGCACGAGCAGCCCGCTTTGAGGAAAGGAGAGCAGTCTCAATGACAAACCCAATGCGCATGCCTTGTGATGAATGGGCAGAGAAACTGGCCACTCAGGAAGAAGCGCTTTCCCCAGCCGATCGTGCAGCGCTTGCGGCCCATCTCGCCATCTGTCCGGTTTGCTCACTCGCGCTGACGGATTACCAGATGATGCGCCGGTTGCTTCCTGCCCTGCCAGTCCCTGCATTCCCCGCTGGACTCCCACCGGGGCTGCTCCACCTCTGGGAAGAAGAGGATGGCAACAAGCTCAATGAGGGAGAAACGCATCACAGCTTCAGCCTTTCGGTTGAATCCTGGTTTCAGATAGCCCTGCAAGATAGGGAGCAGATCAAGAGCAATGAGCTGTCTCCTGAAACAGTTCTGTCAAGCAGTACCTCCTCACCACCGCAGGAAGAGGTACCTGCCGATCAGACACTTCAATGTAGCGTCTGTGGCCAGGACTTTCTGTTCACGGCAAGCGATCAAGCGTTCTTTCTGCAAAGAGGCTACACCGAGAAGCCAAAGCGTTGCCCTTCTTGCTTGCGTACACGTATGCACGACACTATGCCTCTCGATCAGCCGCATCGTCCCCACGAAAAACAGCAATAACAGAGAAAGGATACTCACATGAACACTGAAAAGTTGACCTTGCGATCACGAAAAGTGTTGACTCTCGCACAACAGCAGGCCCAACGTCTGCGGAGCACTGGAATTGGAACACAGCATCTTTTACTTGGCCTTCTCCAGGAAGGCGAGGGCATTGCCGCCAATGTCTTAGAACAGCTTGGTGTGGATTTGAAAAAGACCGCTGCGGACGTTGAAATGCTCAGCGGACAGGAGACACTAACGACGGAGGGCGGAATGACCGTAGAGGCCAGGCAAGTGCTGGCGTTAGCAGAAGAAGAAGCTCAGCATTTAGACCATCCTCAAATCGGGACAGAGCACCTGCTGCTCGGTCTGCTTCGTGAGGAGAAGGGGGTTGCCGCTCCCCTCTTGAAGCGTCTAGGGGTTGAACTGGACAGGACACGCCTACTCATCATCCAAACGGTTGATCGTGAAAGACAAAGGAGGCATCCCGACTCGACCAACTAAACAGTTCCTGGAAGCGTATTAGATTGAGCGGCACTTTCCCCTTAACCTTTTCGTGTACCCAACAAAATGATAGGTCAAAGTACTCATGATGTGGTTCTCTGCGCGTTATTTCCCGGCTATACTTATAGACGAAAGACAATGCCAGAGAAAATAGTCGCAAGGAGACCACTTTCATGAGGAACGATCACATTAAAGGTATACGCACAAAAAAGCTGAAAACAGCTCGAAAAATTCTCTTCTCTATTCTGCTGGTTATTCTCCTGCTGATACTAGCGCTTTCCCTTGGTATGGTCAGCGGGCTTGTAGGGGTTACCTTTCCACAGCTTACTGGCACGTATGCAGTTGGCAGGATCAATTATGACCTTGTTGATCCTTCACGTAGGGAGATCTTTATCACCAACCCTGACGCAAAACGCGAAATTATGGTGACTGTCTACTATCCCGCTATTCCCCCGGCCAGCACAAGACCTGCCCCGTATATCGAAGGCAAAATGGCGGAGATCCTCGCCTCCAAAGTCCAGCTTCCAGCAATTGCTATCCAACTTATCCATTCGCACGCGTATGAAAATGTCCCGATTGCCGGGGGGACATTCCCTGTCATCATATTTTCACCGGGCATCGGCACACCTCCAGTGGAATATACCAGCGCAGTAGAAGATCTAGCCAGTCATGGCTACATTGTTGCCGCGATCTATCATACTTACAGTGTTCCCGCAACGGTCTTCGCTGATGGGCGTGTGGCAATGATAAACGACACGGGTATACGTTCTGAAAACGAGCTACAGGGTACCAGTGACGCACAAACTAACAAGGACCGCAATACTATCGGTTCTGTCTGGGTTGTGGATGCTCGTTTCACCCTGGATCAACTCACGAAGTTTAATATCTATGACAGCCTGCTAAAGGGGCATCTGAACCTTGCAGAGGTCGGTATGTATGGCCATTCCTTTGGCGGCGCGACCGCCGCTGAGGTATGCCAGATAGATATGCGCTTCAAAGCCTGTATCAACATGGATGGGACGGCGTTCGCTATGACCTCTAGCAGTCACATCACGCAACCATTTATGTGGATGGCTTCAGATTATTCCCAGGTTACCGATAACCAGTTGCAGCAGATACAGATGACTCGCGCTGAATTCAATACGAAAATCCAGCAACGTAATGGGCAGAGGAATGCATTCATCGCCTCCCTGAAGCAGGGGTACGTGTTCTTACTGAAAGGGTCAACGCATAGCACCTATATCACCGACGAAGCTTTGCTTGGTCCTGTGGTGCCCGGTATGCAGGATAATCTGGCAACCATCGATGGAGTACGCGCGGTCTACGTCATTGATACCTACGTTTCGGCCTTCTTCGACAAGTTTCTGAAACACGTGCAGACCCATCTACTCAATGGAAACTCGCCCGCTTATCCAGAAGTAGCCCTGCAAGTGTTGAGCAAACAGGTCTGACATAAAGAGCGCGTTTTCGGGGGAAGATCGTCGTATGTTCGGCATGGCTCTTAAAAAATGACGATGGCTATGCAGCACTCATGCTATAATATGCTCAAGCTGCTCAATAAGAAAAGGCCCGATAGCGTGAAGAGTAACAGGAAGCATAACCATGGAGGTACGATGCGTCAGCGGGCAACAGCCTTCTCCAGGTTGTTCCATACCCATAGCCTACAGGCGAATATGACCATCTCATATGTCTGGTTGACAGTATCTTCGCTGCTCTTCCTGGAGATATGTGGCATGCTCCTCAATGGTATCAGCATCTGGCAGTTGAATGGACAATTGTTGAGAAACAGCATTGTCCTGCTCGTCGTCACGGTAGCCATCGGCGGACTTTTTGGCTTCCTCACTTGCCGTCCTGTCATCAAGCGTATTTACACCCTTTTGGCAGCCACA
Organism: Chloroflexota bacterium; assembly: GCA_030853145.1. GTDB lineage: Bacteria > Chloroflexota > Ktedonobacteria > Ktedonobacterales > Ktedonobacteraceae > JALYTT01. Next base: position 3,784 of record JALYVR010000069.1, read on the forward strand.
ACGCTCTTTGCAGGCGGCGATTACGCTCAACGCGTGCAGGTCACATACCCTGATGAGATTGGGCAGTTAGAGCAGTATTTTAATCGTATGGTTGAGCAATCAGTGGAAAACATGGCTATGCGCCAGGAGCTGGCCGAGCAGAATGCATGCATGGTGGAACGGGCACGCATTTCACGGGACCTGCATGACGCCATTTCCCAGGAGCTTTTTTCGCTGCGCACACTTGCCGATGGCTTAGACATGGCTATGCAATCTGGAGCACAGGTCACAGATCTTGAGCCACATATCAAGATGTTACGACAGGCAGCCATGACCATGACAGATGAAATGCGAGCATTGCTGCTCGAAATGCGACCCCCCTTGCTGGACGGTCTGAGCTTTTCAGCAGCGTTGGAAGAGCTGGCTTCGCTCTATATGTCGCGCCTGGGCATTACCGTGAGGACTTCTCTACTCCCCCTCTCATTTGATCCAGAGGTTGAGAACGCGCTTGTAAGAATTTCACAGGAGGCATTACATAATGCAGCGCGTCATGCTAAGGCGACAATGATTACGCTCTCGCTCTCGCAAGAAGGCGATACTATTGTCCTGAGCATAGAAGATGATGGCCGGGGCTTTCGTGCAGATGAACTGGAGCAGAAGCGGGGCCTGGGATTGCGCATGATGCAGGAACGCGTGCGCGAAATCCAGGGTCGTTTCTGTCTCGACTCGGTCCCAGATCAGGGAACACGGATTCAGGTATCTCTTGATCGAGAGATGGGAACATGATTCGCATCGTTCTTGTCGATGACCATGCGGTGGTCCGCTATGGCTTGCGCTACATGCTTGATCAACAAGCTGATATGGAGGTCGTTGGTGAAGGCGAAGATGGTGAGCAGGCCCTCGTACTGGTGGCTGATCGGTTGCCTGATGTGGTTTTACTCGACGTTCTCATGCCCCGCATGGATGGTATTATTGCTATACGCGAGATCAAGCGTATATCTCCTAACACGCATATCATCATTCTAACTTCCTATTATGAAGATAACCAGGTACTCAAGGCTATTAAAGCCGGGGCATTATCCTACTTACTCAAAGAATGCCATACATTGGAGCTAGTCGAGGCGATTCGAGCCGCGTCCAGAGGCGAGAGTAAGCTCCACCCGCGAGTGGCGGTACAATTGTTACGAGAACTGCAACAGCACGAGGGATCTCCGCTCAAAGATTTAACGCCACGCGAAAAAGAAGTATTGTCCTGGATCGCGCGTGGACGTTCCAACGCAGAGATTGCGAGCCAGCTCATTATCTCTGAACCAACGGTACGCATGCATATCGCTAACATTTTATCAAAACTTCACCTCGCTGACCGTACGCAAGCAGCCATTTACGCATTGCAACAAAAGATGATCCCTCTAGAGGATGCATTGGACAAACCGTAATGGGGTCATACCATTTTTTCGCACCCTTTTCCCGCTAACGTACTTGAAAGCAGGGAAAGAATGCATCACCAGAATACCTGCTTGAGATAGAGACCTTGCTGGAGTTTCTGCGCACTGGCCTGTGCTGATGCGTTGAGATCTCAGGACATTGCTGTCAGTCGATACACCTTTCAAATATATCAGTGTTTAAGAATCCCAGAAATGCGGCCCCTCCACTGTGCTTATTCGTCACAGTGAGATCTCCCCCGTGCGCCTGGAAAATCTGCCGGGCAATGGTCAGCCCAAGTCCTGCTCCCCCTGTCTGCCGATTGCGCGAGGTTTCGCCGCGATGCAGCGGCTGAAACACATACGGGAGATCTTGAGGGGCAATGCCGGAACCAGTATCGGCGATAGTGAACTCAAAACGCTCTGGTTTCCGAATCCAGGTGATAGCAATCGATCCTCCCTGTGGGGTGTAGCGGATCGCATTGTCTAATAGATTCTCTAAAGCCCGTGTGAGGAGTCGTCTATCAACTGCCAGAAGCGCTGAAGATGATAGCCCCTCTCGCGTGACCGTCACCGTGATTCCTGCGCGTTCCGCCAATGGGCGCATAGTCTCCACGGTTTTTTGCAGCAGCACTCCCACATCTGCTATCTCGCGCTGAGGAAGCAACTCCAGATATTCAAGCTGGGTATAGGTAAACAGGTCGGTGATGAGCTGCTCAAGATCCCCGGCTTTTTCACGACAGATGTGCAGGTACTGGGTGATCATCTCAGGCGTATCTGCGACGCCTTTCTCTACCCCCTCCAAATACCCGCGTAAGGAGAAAAGTGGGGTTCGTAAGTCGTGGACAACGGCGCTGATAAAAAAGCGCCGTTCTTCCTCTAGCTTTTCCTGACGCGCGAGTGCATCACGCAGTGCCTGGCCCATGGCGTTGAACGCGCTCACCACCTCGGCCATTTCCAGCGTGGAGGATGAGGGAAGAGAAAAAGAAAGCGTCCCTTGCTCAATTTGTTTGCTGGCCTTCCCAATAGCATCCAGGGGCGTCAAAATTGACCGCTGCAGAAACCAGGCTGTCGTCGCCACCAGGAGGGCCTGCATCACGATCAGAAGCAAGAGGATCAACGCAGCAGGAGCCGCGAGTCCCGGCGTGAATGCAAGGGGGTGGCTCGTGGCGGTTGATCCTGTGATAGGCACCCTGACGGGGAGAGCAATGCTGATAATAAGCCCTACTACAAGAAGCATCAGCATGGTATACAGCAACCAGACATAGGCCAACCACCTGCGCGTAGTCTGTTTCTTCATAGACGCGATCCTTCAAATCGATAGCCTGTCCCTCTGACCGTAATGATGTAATGGGGATTGGCTGTATCCACCTCGATCTTCTCGCGAATGCGCCGAATATGCACCGTCACCGTCTGGCGATCACCGATCTCGCCCCAAAAACGCTCGAAGAGCTGCTCACGTGTAAAGACCTGGCGAGGATGCTCAGTGAAGAAGGAGAGCAGGGCAAACTCTCTTGTGGTGAACGGGACCGGTTGTCCATCAACCAGGACCTCATGCGCCATTGAATCAATCACAAGACGACCAAAGTTGCGTATGCTAGCCGGCGATTTTTCTTTCTGGCAACGTCGCAGAACTGCCTTGACGCGGGCAACGACCTCGCTGGGAGAGGCCGATTTTGCAATATAGTCGTCTCCCCTCAATCCGAAGCCGCGCAGTCTTTCCTTGTCGCTGTCATAGGCACTCAGAAAAAGAATAGGCAGGTCGCTTGTTTCGCGGATCTGCCGGCAGAGATCAAAGCCGGAGCGATCAGGCATCATGACATCCAGGATGATACAGTCTACAGGTGTCTGTTGCACGATGTTCAGAGCCTTCTCTGCGTCAGTCGCTATTGTTACCTGAAATCCCTCGGCTTTGAGGAAATCCCTGAGCAGATGGGCGATGGCAATATCGTCATCCACAAGAAGCACTGTTGCGGGCATAGCAATCTCTCTCATGTTCAGCGGTCACTCTTTCTTCTCCTTCTCACTTCTCTCATTATGACCCATTTTCGAGCGTGCCGCCATACGAGCGAAAGGGAAATAACAACTGTTGATCTGCTGTTAAGGAGTTGTTCACATTCGCTCACCGGCCTATGTAATGTTCCGCCTGTATACTGCCAGGTATCGATCTCCCCTGGAGGATTGCTTTGTGATGAAACCTTTTCTCAGCCTGGATCACCTGCGCTACGAGGTGCGCATCCTTGGCCCGGTGCTCTTTGTGATTCCACTGGCCCTGGCGATGGTTTTTGCCGGGCTGACACTCCTGCTCCTGGTTGGCAATGTGCTGCATGCTGGCATTGCCGCGCTGCTCATCGCCGCGCTTGAGGCCTGCCTGCCGCTGACCGCTGGCATCAGTCTTGCCACCGTCGCAGTTCAGGATGCCTCGCTTGAACTGCTGTTGACGCTGCCAGTAGCATACCGCCGGATTGTCTTTCTGCGCGTTGCCCTGCTCCTGGGCTGGACACTGCTGGTGGAATTGCTGGCGACGCTGGCACTTTATGCCGAACTTCCCTGGGTGCCTGTCAAGCCGCTGGTCTCCGGCCAATTGATCTGGTTAGCACCCTCGCTCTGGCTGTCCGGGGCCGGTATTCTGCTTGCGCTCGTGTTGCGCAGCCGGACGAGCAGCGGGGCTATTCTCGGCTGCGTCTGGATCGCTCAGATGGTCTTCCATGGCTACTTCACTAACAATGTCTGGATGCAACCCTGGTTTTTGTTCGCGACTTTGTATACGGCCGACGCGTCGTTCTGGCTGGCGAATCGCCTGGAACTGATCGCGACCGCGCTGTTTTTGTTAGCCGCTGCCTGGTGGTTCCTACGCAATCCTGAGCGGCGTTTTTTCGGAGAGGATGCCTGATCAATGAACATTCTATCTGTCATGGGCGGCGCACTGCGCTATGAATTTCTCATGCAATTCCGCCGCCGTTCCAGTTGGTTGGTACTGGTTCTCGTCAGTGCGCTGGGCGTCGGCTTCTGGGTGCCTCTTGTAAGCGCTCATCCGGTTTCAAGCGCTCGCCCGGAGGCCATCCCGCAGGCATTTTACACCATGATGTACCTGGCCCAGTTCTCCGCCTGGTTTTTACCATTGGGTGCTGGTCTGGTGTTAGCGGATCGCCTGGCACGAGATAAAAAACTGCATGTAGATGAGATCCTGGACACATTTACGGGATCTCTGGGCGCACGCCTACTAGGGAAATACCTTGGTAGCACCCTGGCAACGCTGCTACCAGCGGTCATGATCTACCTGCTCGGCGTGGCCTATGTGCTGGCAGAATTTCATGATCCCCATACCTTGCTGCTAGCCCTGGAAGCGTTCGTAGCGATTCCCTTGCCCGGTATTCTTTTCGCGACAGGCTTTTCGATTGCCCTGCCTGCACTGCTCAAGGTACCAATCTACCAGATCCTCTTTGTCGGATACTGGTTCTGGGCCAACTTGATGAGCCCGCGCTTTAAGATACCTACCCCGGTCGGAACCATGCTCAATGCCACCGGCCCCTGGGCGCAAGAAGCCTTTTTCCATTTTCAATGGGTCTTTTTACGCTTGAATCCGACCGTCTGGCAAGGAGTGGCAAGTATTGCGCTGCTCGTTGGACTTGGCTTCCTGGCGGTGTTTCTGGCCTGGCTCTACCTGCGCTGGGAACACGCGCGTCGCTAGTTGTACACGTGAGTTGAGAAACAGAAAGAGGATATACTCAATGAATATCGAGATCAATCATCTGACCAAAGTCTATCGCGGTGATGTATACGCGCTCAGTGACCTGAGCCTGGTGATCCCCCCTGGTATGTTCGGGCTGGTGGGGCCGAACGGGGCAGGTAAGACGACATTGATGCGCATTCTGGTCGGCATTCTGCACCCGACCAGTGGCACGGTACAGGTTGGCCCGTATAATGCCGCCAGCGAGCAAGGGCGCACAGCTATCAAGCAGTTCCTGGGCTACTTGCCGCAGGAACTGGGCATGTACCCGGATCTGAGTGCATACGAGTTTCTGGACTATGTGGGGCTGCTGAAGGGGCTGAAGGACCGCCGGCAACGCAGGCTTCAGGTTGAGCACATGTTGGAGACGGTAGCGCTGAGCAGCGTCGCCCGGCGCAAGATCAAGACATTTTCAGGTGGCATGAAGCGGCGCCTGGGTATCGCGCAGGCGCTCATCAACGATCCACAGATGCTGATTGTCGATGAGCCAACGGCGGGGCTGGACCCGGAGGAGCGCATTCGCTTTCGCAATCTGCTCTCGGATCTGGGCGGCAATCGTACGGTGCTGCTCTCCACGCATATTATCGAGGATATCGCGCAGACCTGCCTGAATATCGCGGTGATGAAGAGTGGACAGGTGATTTTTCAGGGCACCGTCACCGAGATGCTGGCAGCGACGCGTGGCAAGGTCTGGTTGCTCACGACCCAGGGTTCACGGCCTGAAGGGAACTTTACCGTTGTCTCCACGCTGAATATGGGCGCAAACGTGCAGTATCGCGTGGTGGGCGACCTCACACCGCGCGTCGGGGCAATACCCACGGAGCCAGGTTTGGAGGACAGTTATGTCTGGCTGATGCATGCACATCAGCCACAACCAACCGGGACACCGGTCCGGTAAAGAGAGACAACACGCACAAACGACATTGAAGACCTATCTTCAATGTCGTCCCCATTCAAAGACCATGTTTTGCTTGCCAGAGAATGCGCTCGTGAGCGCCTTTCGCCAGCTCGCACGCCATATCGTCAAGCTGCATGTACACCTGCCAGGTTTCTCGCTGGCACCGTCTGCCAATCTGCTGAGCCAACTCGCGTTCCAGCACTTCGTCTCGCTGGCCTTTCCAGATGGTATCGGCGAATGCTACCAGGACATCTAAGCGCGGGGAGGCAGCATATTTTGTGAAGATAGTCAATATCTGTGGCGGCAATTCGCGAAACGGCATAGGCAATCTCCTGACAGAAAAGAAACCTGTTATAATAAGCCAAAACGTTGTTGGAGAACAACTCGATGGTCAAAAGCTTCTCTGTACGCGCCGTCGCGCGTGCGCAAAACCGTCGCCAGGCCTACGCGCTGCTCATCATGGGTGTACTCTTCCTGGCCGCGGCCTGGCTCGTGCATCTCGTGCTGGGAGTGCGGCCTGGCAGCTATCCGCTGGGCGTCCTGCTCTTCGGCGTAGGTATGCTGGTGGCGGCCATGCTGAACCCCAGGCGTTTGATGGTGGCGGCCTGGCTCACCACGCTGCTAGGCGTCGCTGTTTTCCTGACGTTCAAGGGGCTCATTCCAGGCAACCAGGTTCTTGCCGTGTTCATCCTGGCTATCGGCCTGGGGCTGCTGGGCATCGCCTGGGCCGGGCGGCGCGGATACGTGGGCGCAGGAGCCGTTACGCCGGGCATCCTGGTTGTGGTTGTGGGCGTTATCGAGTACCTGCTCGCGCGCGGATTGACGCCGGCGCAATTCATTCCCTTTATGCTCTCGCTCTGGCTACCCGGCGCGGGCCTGCTGATCATTGGCCTGGCGTACCTGCTGACAGCGGGCGGACGCGGGTAACCTGGAGGGCCGGCACTTCATGTGAGGCGCGCTTACTCATTGCCTCCTAGCCACTCGCCGCAATGAAAGCAGTAGCGGAAATAGCTGGGGCTGCGCACTCCGCAGTCGCTGCACGTCTGCGCCTGCTCACCTTCCTTCACAAGCTCTGCCGCCGCCGCTGGCACCAGGGGAAGAGCCTGGGTGGTGGACTCTTTCAGCACCTGGATTGTCTGAGTGCGCACCTTATCGATATTGGCCCCCAGGCTCTCCAGCAAGCCAACGGCCACTCCTTCACCTTCACGCATGATCCCCAGCAGAAGGTGTTCTGTGCCAATGTAGTGGTGATTCAGTTTGCGGGCCTCGTCAATAGCCAGCTCAATGACCTTCTTGGCGCGCGGCGTCAGGCCAATCTCGCCAAGTACGATGCTGTCTCCCTGGCCAATAAGAAACTCTACGCCGCTCCGCGCCTTATTGATGTCTATACCAAGGTTGTTCAGCACTCGCGCGGCAACGCCATCCCCCTCGCGCAACAGCCCCAGCAGGAGGTGTTCTGTGCCGATATAGTGGTGCTGGAGGCGCTGGGCCTCTTCCTGAGCCAGGGCCAGAACCTTCCTGGCGCGCTCCGTAAACTTGTCAAATCGATCTTTATCGCTCACGGTATTCACGCGTCCCTTTCTTCCCCTCAACACGAGAGGAGACAGCGAGCTTGCCATTCCTCCAATACCGGTAATCGTTCATATACATGATACAACACATTACTGTTAAAGAGGAAATGCTCCTATCTTCTTGCGTGTGAATACATCTATTGTCTTGGCTGCTCTATCTAAATCTGTTGGCAACGCCCACTATCACCTGGCGTATGTTGTCGAAAGAGTGTATCTGTTGTTCGCCTTTAAAGCGATTGAGGCGGACCGCGCCGTCCTTGTAGTTGAATGTTTGTATCCGGCCATCTATAGAAGTAATTTTGATTTCCTGTTTTGTCTGAATTTCTAACGCTGAAATGGTTCTGTAAGGGATAACCTGTTCGCGCCAGTGAGCATCTTTAAAGCGTAAAGCAGGCTCACTCAGCATGCCATTGAAGGATTTGCCATCGATGGTGAAAACATAATCCCACGTTGGGAGGCGGCGTAGCTCGCCCTCTATCCAGGGCGCTGGCTGTCTGGCGTAAGCAGAATGGGCGTATTTATCGAGAAAAGCCGCTATTTCATCAATATAGAGAATCCCAGCGTCGAACCGGTGAACGGCGCTGAGATCGGCTTTATGTGAAAAGGCCAAAATAGGATAGATGGGGAACTGTGTCAACCCTGGATGGACCTGTTGAAGATAATATTTGAGATTATGAATATATTCATCGGTCTTCTTCCAGGGATTGGGAAAAGTGCGAGTGTTTCTCTGTCCGCTGGCATCTGTGCTCTCCTGGACCATTTGTGCGTAATTATAGCCACTGGGGACGAACTGCGGGACGAGCCGCTTGAAAATGAACCAGCCTTTTTTCACCCAGATTGTGGTATAGGCAGGGGGATAATAGATTCTGCCGCGATAGTATTTAATTTCCAGGCAGTAAAGATTGCCATGATGATAGGCCAGGAAGTCGGTCTCGTTGAAGAGGCCAGGCTTCCTGGCCTGCGGAATAATCGGATTACGCACATAACATACACCGGGTATTTTGTTAAGCACGCAGGCCGCGTAGTCCTCGCCGTAACGCCCAGCTCTTTCTTTCTCATCCAAATCTGTTGGATTGGAGTGGGGAATAGTGGGGAAAAAGCGATTTGGCATAAAATTTGCACTCCTTGCTGCTTCTGGCTACTAACGCAATTGTCCACATTACTTCGTAAGTATATTCTTTTTGCGAAGGAAAAATCACTTCCACGCGATTTACCGACTCTTCTTCTGAAGTATAGTGGATAACGGTGTGAAATGAAATGTTTTTACGGAATATGGGACAATCGGGCAGCGAGCTGAGGAGCAAAGTGAGTGTCACGTTTTTTGATATTCGCGCTATTGTGGGTGAGTTTAGCGAGTAAGAGGGACAGCTATATCTCGACCACAGGTCAAGAATCGTGAAAAACCTGTCATAAAATGCTATGAAATGCTAGAGAACGCTAAAGGTACTAGTACACTGAGGCAGAAAAGGCTCCACGATGAGACCAGCCCCGTGTAGGTCCACTTGATGGGTTTAGCCATCGTGCG
>JALYVR010000638.1 GCA_030853145.1 Chloroflexota bacterium
ATGCCAGGGCAATCAGGTCAGACAGCAGGCCCTGACCGGTTTGTAGGCCACCGGCGCCGGGGCCAATCACGGTTACTGCGGGGAGGGTATCTGTCTCGATAGTGATGGCGTTCAGCACACCATCGACGCGCGCCAGCGGATCATGCTCTGCCAGTTCTATTGGCTCAACGCGCGCCTCTAAGGGAGCTTCTGATGTGTATTCTGCGGAGGGGAAGCGCAGCGAGGCCACGAGCTTCAGGCGCTGCCCACGCTCAGCAGCCGACCACATCTGTTCTCCGGTGATAGTGGTGATACCACGCCGCGCCACCTGCTCTGGTTTGAGCGTGCGACCGAAGACTAGCGCGGCCAGGATCAGGGTTTTGGCGACCGCGTCGTAGCCCTCGACATCGGCGGTCGGATCGGCCTCGGCGTAGCCCAGTGCCTGGGCCTCGGCCAGCACTTCAGCATAGTCGCGCCCGGCCGCCATGGCGCTGAGGATGTAGTTTGTGGTGCCGTTGAGGATGCCGCGTATGGCGTACACCTGTGCGCCCGCCAGGCCTGCGCGAATGGTACTCAGCACAGGGGTTCCGGCCATCACCGTTGACTCCGCACGCAACTGCACGCCATGTTGCCGCGCCAGATCCATAAGCTCAATGCCTGCGAGGGCCAGCGGCCCCTTATTGGCGGTGACCACGTGCATGCCCTGAGCGAGGGCCGCGCGGATGTGGCTCATGCCCGGCTCCCCGTCGCGCAGATTGGTGCCCGTCGCCTCCGCCAGCACATCGCCGCCCGTCGCCTGTAGGCCCTCAAGAGCCTGCTCCCAGTGTCTGACGCCTGCATGTTCACTAAGCGGCCTGCGCTTGGCCGCCAGTTCCAGCAGGGTAGCGATATCCAGCCCTTCTTCGCGATACACGAAGCCATGGCGCGCATTGGCGACAGCCACCAGGGACACATCAAGGCCATACGTATGCAGGAGCAACGCGCGTTTCGTCAGGAGCAGTTCCGCCAGCCCCTGGCCGACGGTACCGAAGCCGATAAGCGAGAGACGCAGGTGTTTCATATCCTTATATCCATGTCAGCTTAAAGCGTTCGAGCAAGCGCTTCACCGGACCCATCTCCTCGATACCCAGCAGACGGGACACGCGCAGGTAGATAAAGGCCCCGACCATCAACTCGATAGCCAGCTTGATGATCGCCTCCAGGGTTCCAGCAAGACCCAGACCCTGCTTCGCGTACGTGGAGCTAATGGTATTCAGGAAGGAGTCAAGGATCAGGCGTACAATGAGCACACCCAGGCCCATAGAGAGCGCAGCTACCAGCACACGAGTAACAAACAGGCCCAGCGAACGATCTATCAGCCCACCAATACGCTGGTGAAGCAGCCAGAGGAGCACAACGGCCTCAATCAAACCTGCTAAGGAGGTTGAAAGGGCCAGCGCGGCCATCCCCCATTGGACGCCCCAGGCGGATGCAAAAGGCTCGATAAGCAGGATACTCAAAGCAATTTTGAAAATAAATTGCGATACGCTGACAATCACTGGAGTTGTACTATCACGCAGAGCATAGAAGGTACGGGTGAGAATCTCGACGGCGGCAAGTCCCGCCAGCCCAAAAGCAAAGAATGAGAGCGGCACCGCCGTATTTTGAGCCGCAAGCTGCGTATATGAACCGTGTTCAAGGAGCGTCTGGATAATTGGCAGAGCCAGAACAATTAAACCTATACTCGATGGGATTGAGAGGAACAAAATACTGCGCAACGTCTCCAGCACAATGCCGCGCACACGGTCCATACGCCCCCTGGCGACATACTCAGCAATCGTAGGAAAGGCCGCGGTAGAGACCGCCATACCGAAGACGCCCAGTGGCAACATCAGCAGGGTGAACGCCTGGAAATATTGGGTGATGAAGCCATCAACCATGCCCTTATCGACCACCAGCGCGCCAAGCAAGGAGATCAGAATGCGGTCAACAAAGACGGAAGCAGAGAGCATAGCCGCATTGACGATACGTGGCAGCATCTGGCGGCCTATTTGAATGACGCCGGGATGCCGCCAATCGAAGCTAAACGTATAGTGCATACCGACTTTGGGCAGGCCAGGTATCTGGATGGCGACCTGTAAAATAGCGCCTAGCACCACACCGAAGGTAGCTGCGTAGACTGCGAATACAGGATTTCGCTGCCCTAGCAGAGCCAGTAGCCAGCCAGGAATCAGCCCTATAATTAAGCCGACATTATAGAGGACTGTGCCGACGGCCGGCAGTAAGAAGTTCTGGCGAGCATTCAGCACTGAATTGACGATAACGCCGCTGCCGAGCACAACGGCTTGCAAAAGCATGATGCGAGTCAGCGATGTAATCAGGGCAATATGTGGGCCATAGATCGATGCGGCCTGCCCAGGATTTGGGTTATAGATCGGAACGATCTTATCCGCGAAGATGATGACAATGAGCGCCAGGACCACCATGATGCCAATAGCCAGGTTGAGGGCAGAGCTGGCCACACGCCAGGCGGTTTTTTCATCGTTTTCGCCCACCATATATTTGCTGAAGACCGGGATGAAGGCCGAACTGAGCGCGCCCCCGGCCACGATATTAAAGATGGTATCGGGAATGAGAAATGCTTGCAAATAGGCGTCTGAGTATTTGGTTGTACCCAGGACGTACGCAAACAGCGCAGTACGCACCAGGCCGAGCACGCGACTGGCAAGGAAGGCGCCGGTGAGAATGAAGGTGGCGTTACGAACGCGCACTCTCTGAATCATGCCAGTATCCTGCGAGACCGTCGAGGCAGGCTGCATAGGGATAGCGTGTCGGCCCGACAGGCCATGCAAGGCAGGCGGCGGCAGGGCAGACGCGCGCCCAGGCGCTACTTCTGCTGGCGGCAGCGCGGGCGACATTTGTAGCGGTAGCACAGGAGTGGGCGGCACCCCTGTCGGAGCTACATGCGGCCCTGGCGGGAGAACACCCGGACTCCAGGGAGGCACTTGAGATGGCGCGCTGGATACAATAGGAGGCGGGACACCACCTTCGGGCGGACGTTTAAAGATTTTGCGCTGGAGCACGCTGGTGAGATCAGGCTGCTGGACACGGCGCTGCTGGCGGCGCATACGCTCTTCGCGCAACTGCTGCAAGCGCGCCTGGCGCAACACTGGAATAGGCTGCGATGGCTGCGGGGCATTCGAGTAGATATATTCCTGCCCCTGTCCATAGCCCAGCGAGGTACCCATGTCGGCAATGGGCTGCTGGTACCTCGGCGGAATGGATTGTGGTGCAATGGGCTGAGGTGGTACCCCGTGCATCGCCGGCGAATACCCAGGCAATTGCTGCGGCGGATATATCGCCTCAGGAGGGGTCGCAGGCGGGTATGGTCCTGGGCCTGGCTGCTCCTGATCGTATTGCCAACCATAGTACCCCTGTGGTCCGGGTGGTCCCTGCGGTGGCAGAGGTGGTTGTTGTCCTTCGTTTTCCACGATCTCACTCTATAATCAAAGGTGTGTCTTTGTAATGAC
>JALYVR010000639.1 GCA_030853145.1 Chloroflexota bacterium
GCTGGCCCCCATCCGGTCCAGGGAACATAATCGGGCAAACGGATGGGGGCCAGCCCCATCCCTACTTATTTAGGAAAGGGTGGAGGGGCGCACATGAAGCCACTTGTTGCAGTTGTGGGCCGACCGAACGTCGGCAAATCCACATTTTTTAATCGTATGATCGGCGAACGCATGGCGATCGTCGCGGATATGCCGGGGACGACGCGCGATCGTCTGTACGGCGACGTAGAATGGAACGGACGCGTATTCACGCTTATCGACACCGGCGGTCTGGAGCTGGGACCGGGCATACCGGTCGGACAGGTCGGACTGACCGGGCAGCCGGGCGATATCATGAAACATGTGATGGCCCAGGTGCAGCTGGCAATCGACGAGGCCGACGTGATCGTCTTTATGGTCGATGTGCGCTCCGGCATTACTGCCGCCGACGAAGAGGTGGCCCAGATGCTGCGCCGCACAAAAAAAACCGTGATCCTGACGGTCAACAAAGCCGATAACATGACCATGCGCCAGAATGCCGTTGAATTCTACGCGCTGGGCCTGGGCGAACCCGTGGATATCTCTTCCATCCAGGGGACCGGGACTGGGGACCTGCTGGACCTCATCGTGGAGGCGCTGCCCCCGGAAGAGGAGCCTGCCAGCGACGAGGAGGAAGAGGATACCCCGCGTGTCGCCATCGTGGGACGCCCCAACGTCGGCAAGTCATCGCTGCTCAACGCGGTGCTGGGCTTCGAGCGCTCGATTGTGAGCGATGTGCCCGGCACGACGCGCGATGTCATCGATACTGAGGTCATGTTTCAGGACCGCAAGCTGGTTCTGATCGATACCGCCGGTATCCGCAGGCGCGGCCGCGTCGGACCTGGCATCGAGAAGTACAGCGTCCTGCGCGCCAGCCGCGCCATCGACCGCTGCAACGTGGCCATCCTGGTGATCGACGCCAGCGAGGGGCTGGCGGCCCAGGATACGCATATCGCCGGCGAGGTTCACGACAGGGCTAAAGGCGTGGTGGTGGTGATCAACAAATGGGACCTCGCCCAGCAGCAGCGCCGCGCTATCCGTGAGGGGGAGTTTCCCAAACCCGACGACGAGATCGCCGATGCCGAGCGCTACCGCAAGATCATCGCCGAGGGCTTGAAGTTCATCCCCTATGCGCCCATCATCTTCACCTCGGCTAAAACCGGCTACCATGTACAAACCCTGCTGGACACAACGTTGCGCATCGCCGATGTACGCTTCATGCGCATCCCCACATCGCGCCTCAACGAGGCTGTGCAGGATGCCATTCGCCACCATCATCCTACGACGGTACGCGGCCGGCAACTGAAAATCTACTACGCGACCCAGGTGCAGGTGAACCCGCCGACCTTCGTCTTCTTCGTGAACCATCCTGAATACGTGCATTTCGCCTATGAGCGCTACCTGGAAAATCGATTGCGCGACACCTTCGATTTCACAGGTACCGCCATCAGGATGTTCTTCCGCGAGCGCCCAAAGTCGGAACGCTGATCGCGTCCGGGGGTACATTAGGCATGGAGGCTTGATCTATATGATGGGAGGGCGTAATATTTGCACATGCAACACATTATATGTATGCTCCCTCTGCCGGCGTTTTCCAGCAGTGTGCTGCTCCCGGTAGCGGGCACGGCGGCATTTTTACTGACGTATATCTTTACTTTCGGCGTGATCGCTTTTTGCCGTAAAGTTGGGTGGGTAGAGAAGCCGGTAGAAGGGAAAATCCATACCCGGTCACTTCCGCGCCTGGGAGGGGTGGGGATTTTCGCCTCCTTCTTGCTGGTCTCGCTGGTATTTTACATGCCCTCTCTTGGCATCGATCAACCGGCAACCGAGGTGATCTTTGGGCAGCGCTACTCCAAGGAACTGGTTATTTATGTGCTGTTCATCATCGCATCGGCGCTGATTGTCGTTGTTCACGTCTATGACGATGTGCGCGGCTTAAAGCCGCTGCCCAAGCTGGTGGCGCAGACAGTTGCTGTGCTGATTCTGTTGGGACCTGACTTCCATTATTTTCAAGGTGTGCTCTTCTGGGGTATCCATAATCCTTTTGTTCGTGACACCAGCAGCACGCTGCATGACCATGCGCTCCCGTGGTACCGGCAATCGACGCTGACCTTATTTATTCATGACAACAGCATCTCTCTGCTCTCCATCCCCGCCGTGCTCTTTACCTGGTTCTGGATCACCGGCATGATGAATGCGGTAAACTTCATCGATGGGCTTGATGGGCTGGCGGCAGGCATCACGGCGATCACGGCGCTGTTTATCACCATCATTAGCTGGCGGCTGGGACAATTTAGCGTGGCCCTGCTCTCGGCTATCTTTACCGGCGCGGTCGTTGGCTTTATCCCGCATAACTGGCATCCGGCGAAAATTATTATGGGGGATAGCGGCTCGCAATTTCTGGGCATTACCCTGGCTGTGCTGGCGGTAATAGGTGGAGCGAAGTTTGCCCTGATTCTGATGCTGCTGGGCCTGCCCATTCTGGATATCGCCTGGGTGATGCTGAACCGGGTGCGGCGTGGCCAGCACCCTATGCAAAGAGATATCCTGCCCCTGCATTCAGGCTCAACTCACCTGCACTACCGGCTGCTCTTCGGCGGCCTCAACGCGCAGCAGGTGTGTTTTGTCCTCTACGGTGTGACCTTCCTCTTTGGCCTCTTCGCATTAGCGCTGCCCCCCATTTATAAGCTTATCGGTTTCGTCCTGGTCGGTGTCGTCATGGCCAGCTTACTGTTATGGAGCCGGCGCCTGCAAACCAGAAGGGCCACCAGACAGGCAGAGATTGAGATCGCACAAGAGAAGCAAGCCTGATAATGGCTGAGTCACGGAATTGAAGCCCCGTGCGTGTACTCTTCTGAGAAGAAATTACAATCTGAAAGGAAAGTACGATGCAAGAGAAAAAGCTAGCTGGGCTGCGTGTAGCCATCCTCGTCTCCGATGATTTCGAGCAGGCGGAACTGGCTGAGCCAAAGAAGGCGCTGGACCAGGCGGGCGCGCTGACCAGGGTGATTGCCCCCAAAGCAGGTCAGGTGCAGGGTATGAATCACGATGTAAAGGCCGACGCCTTCAACGTGGATATGACGTTAGATCAGGCCAATCCCGATGATTTCGATGCCGTCCTGCTGCCGGGAGGCGCGCTCAATGCCGACTTCTTGAGAATGCAGCCGGCCGCGCAAGACTTCGTCCGTCGCACCGACAGCGCAGGCAAGCCCATCGCGGTGACCTGTCACGGTCCCTGGCTGCTGGTCTCGGCCGGCCTCATGAAAGGTCGTACGCTCACAAGTTACCACACTATTCAGGACGACCTGCGCAACGCCGGCGCCACCTGGGTAGATCAAGAGGTAGTGCGCGACCGCAACTGGGTCAGCAGCCGCCAACCTCAAGATATCCCGGCCTTCAATCAGGCCATGATCGAGCTATTCTCAGAGAGCAAAGTGGGTCTGCGCCAAACAGGAAGCTAGAGGG
>JALYVR010000070.1 GCA_030853145.1 Chloroflexota bacterium
CATTCTGGAGAGCCTTGGTGCATGGAAAGCGTGCCTGCCAGGTTCGGGAAGGGGCGGTTGGAAACGTGATAACCACATCAGTTGTGGACAACACGCGCTGGCCGCCTACTTCATTCTTTTCGGCATTTTCACACCGATAGGCCTAACAGGCCATTACTGCCTGATCAGCTTCATATAACAACCAATGTGTAGTGGCGCCCCTTGCGGGCGCCATGACCCGCCATCAGGCAAACATGTGCAGCATTCTGGCTCTGGCGATGGCTTCGGTGCGATTGTGAACATTGAGCTTGCTGTAGATGTGCTCCAGGTGCTTCTTCACCGTCCCCGGCATAATCACCAGGTGCTGGGCGACTTTGCGATTGGAGAGGCCCGTGGCGATAAGCTGTAGTACCTCCAGTTCACGCTCGCTCAACGCTTCTAGCAGCTCTGTTGACTCGCTTAGCTGTCTCAATTCTGCTGGACAGGCAAGCATCGTTCCTGTTGGTGCGGCTAGCCTAGAGGCATGAGGCTGCTCGCATGTAACAGTGATGTTGTCACATGACGATGATGTTGGGGCGAGGTATGGTTCAAAGGCGCGCTGGCGTTCGTAGATGTGAAGGGACTCGATCGGCTGCGGCCCGTTGTGGGGGCGAAAGAGGATCGAGGGGGCATAGGCCTGGTAGCCCAGTTCGTGCGCGAAGTGTCGCTGGTCGATGAGCAGGACGGCGACGGTATAGCGATCGGCGAAAAGTTGAGCCAGCGCGAGGGCGGTCTCCACATAGGCACGCGAGCGCTGATAGTCACCCTGCACACGGGCCAGCTCGATCTGGACGACGATGGTGAAAAGTTGCTGGTAGGAGGCGAGGGAGCTAGCGGTCGGGTGTGACGCGAGGAGCCGCAGGCAATAGCACAGATCATCGTAGGCCTGGTCCAGGTTGGGCAGGTGACGCGCGTGAAATGCGCGAATGAAGGTGGCCACGGCCAGGGGCATAGGATCATCGTCCTGAGAGGTGTGCGCGAGGGTCTCGATAAACTGTTGCGAGGCGGTATAGTTGCCCAGGATATCAGCGATGTGCGCGAAGCTGAAGAGCGGCTCCAGCAGGCCCGCGAGAGCGCCGCTGGACTCGGCAAGCTGCACACTCTCGTACCAGACGCGCCGCCCGCGCGCGTATTGGCCGTGCGCGAAAAACAGGCTCCCCAGGCGATTCAAAAAGTAGGCCAGGTGCGGCTTATCCTGCGTATAGCGGCTGGCGGCGATACCCATGTGCAGCAGGTGTTCCGCCTCTTCCAGCCGGCTCATGCGACCGATAGAGTGTGCCAGCCCAGCGATCAGCCGCACCACCACGGCATAATGCTTCTTGCGCCAGGCCTCCATCAGCGCGACCTGCAATATCCCCCACTCGTGTTCCAGTTGCAATACGTCGCCCCGGTAGCGGTCAACATAGGCCAGCGCATACTCCTGCAAGTTCCGCGCATCAACCCTGGACGTTTGGGCCGTATGCGCAAACTCCGGCACAAGCAGTTCCAGACGCTCCAGATCGCCAGGCATATTTGTGACTCCCTTGATCCGCATCCACGTAGGCGCGTGAAACATGGCACCGATATTGTGTATCTCATCCCTTCCAATGTATCATAGAAGCACGATGTTGACAACAGATATGCACGCGAGCTGGTGCATTCATAAAATGGGCAATCCAGGAAAAGAGGCACAACCCAATTATGGCACGAATCGACGGGGTGAACCCGGAAGAGGTAGAAAGTTACATCAAAAAGGTCTTCGAGGCCCAGACAAAAACCTGGGGCGCGCCGCTGCTCACTCACCTGATTTATGCACGGCGGCCCTCGATCTTTCGCGGCGCGCGCGCGATGTGGACGGGCATCGCCACCTCCGGCCTGATCGATGCGCGACTGCAAGCGTTGGTCAACCGGCGTGTGGCAGCGCTCAACGGGTGCGAGTTCTGACAGGACATCAATGCTGCCGTGGGCAGCAATCTGGGTGTCTCCACTGAGAAGATCCTGGCGCTGGCGGACTATGCGACCAGCCCGCTCTACAACGAGGTGGAACGGGTGACGTTAGAATACGCCGATAGTATGACGATCAGCGGGCATGAGGTGGACGACGACCTCTTTGCTCACTTGCGCCAGTTCTATAACGATGATGAACTGGTGGAGCTAACAGAGATCATTGCCTGGGAAAACGCGTCAAGCAAGTTTAACCGGGCGTTGCGCATTCCAGCGCAAGGGCTGTGGAAGCGGTAAGCGCCTGCTTTTATAGGGGAAGAGGACTTGCCGCGCTACCAGAGTTCGTATCTTACGACAGGGAAGGAGTAAGAGCATGCCTGATCTGACCATTCGCGTCGTGGATAAATCGCTTGAGGAGCTTTTGCGAACCACCGAAGATTTTCCTGCTGCGGCTATTGAACTCAGCGTTGGCTATGTTTCCGCCTCTGGCGTATTGTTGCTCAGGCCCATCTTCAAAAGCGCGCAGAGCATACGCGCGGTCGTCGGCCTGGCGCCATTGAATCGCCTGAGCGCATTCCAGAGGTTACGGGATTTTGGAGCGGAGGTGTATGTCTATGTGGCAGACACAAATACCATCTTCCATCCCAAAATCTATTTCGGTACGGCCAATGCCAAAGCGTGGGCCATGGTTGGCTCCGCCAATCTCACGCAGAACGGCTTATTAGCCAACATCGAACGCAACCTTTTTATCACGGGGCAGCGGCATACCGAGCCATTCATCTCCCTGGAGACCCAGATCGCCGCATTTCGCGAACAGGCCTACCCTTTTGATGCAGCTATGGAGCAGACGCTGCGCGAGATTGAAAGAAGCCTGGGAACGAATCCGCCAGAAGGAGAATACAAAAGACGACTGATTGCGCATGGCATCAAGCCAAAGAAGAAGGCTGGGTACGCCATTCCTCAAGAGGCCCAACAAGTGGCGCTGGATACTCTCATGGAATTCGCACGCAATACCAGGCTTGAATATGCCTACCAGATGCTGCTCCTGCTCGTCCTGTTACGGTACAGCGACGAGCATGGCCTCTTCTCAGTGCGAGAGACGGCTGACCGCTTCTCCGCCTTCTATCGATTGCGCCAGGAGGCAGGCTTACCACGGGAAAAGAGATACGCCGGCCCCAGGCGCGCCATCGTCGATAACGCTGATGTGAGTCGCTCAGAGATAGAGAACATGCTGAAAGTTAGCCCGTTTCCGCGCTTCGAGCGCCAGGGCTTGCTCGATATCAGTGAAGACAGTCAGTCATTCATCGTGAACGCCGCCCTGCTGGCCACGTTGAGTCCAGCCAATAAACAGGCGCTGCGTGTGCTGGCCATCAAACGGCTGGCGGCGCATTTTGGGGAGGATGAGGCGGGGATAGAGGGGCTGGTCGTAAGGGCTATCGGGTAAGTAAGCGCAGCTTTGCGTTTCACGTGAAACGTGAAGAGTCGGAGATCGCGGCCAAAGAGCAAGATCAGAGAAGTTTTTTCTGCGCATGTACGGTAAACTATTCGTGCTCAAAGGTGGCATGTTGTTCATGTTGGATACATCGGAGGCAGAAATATGAGTTTTCTCTTTGAGGGAAGGGAGTCGGACTCCCCGTATATAGAGGCGGTCTGGCGTGGGCGGGCTGGCAGTGATTATGCTCCTGTGTGCCCGGCCTCTAACCGTTGGCATCTGCTCTTTCTCAGGCACGATGGCAGGGCCAGAGTCTCTGTGGAGGGACCATTGACCAGAGCGACTCCTGTTAGCCAGGCCGAGGGGACCGAATGGTTTGGCGTCACTTTTCAGCCGGGCACCTTTCTGCCCTCTGTGTCCATCAGACATCTCCTGGATGAACGGGCCACGTTGCCTCTCGCCGCGAAAACCTCCTTCGAGCTTGCCGGCTCCAGCTTTCACTTTCCTGACTATGAAAATGTTGAGACATTTGTCGAGAGGCTGGTGCGCGAGAATATACTGGTTTCTGATCCCATCGTGAAGGCGGTGCTGGCTGGCCAACCGCCGGAGATATCGTTGCGCACGGTGAGACGCCGGTTCTTGTTGGCAACCGGGTTAACGTACAAAGCTCTTGAGCAGATCGAACGCGCGAAGCAGGCGGCAGCTCTCCTGGAGCAGGGCGTTTCGCTTCTCGATACAACGTACCAGGCTGGCTATGCCGATCAGCCGCATATGACCAGATCACTCAAGCATTTCATAGGGTACACGCCTGCTCAAATTGCTCAGAGAAGGCAACCGGAATAGCTGTCCATTTTGTTCAAGACAAAATCCTTTTGCTGGGTTATCATGGAACCGTTGAAGGTTCCCAATCATCCCAATAAAAGGAGTATACCATGAGGAAAGTCATTTCATTTCTGCATGTCTCACTCGATGGCTTCACGACAGGACCAAACGGAGAATTGGAGTGGGCTATCGTGGACGAAGAACTGAACCCCTATGTCGACGCTCTCTTCAGGAATGTGGACACAGCTCTCTATGGACGTGTCACCTACCTGGTAATGCAGAGTTATTGGCCAACCGTGTATGGTGGCCCCCTCTTTCAAGACATCAAGGAGTGGATGAAGCTGAAGCTGCTAGAAGCAAAGACGTTCCAGGCGGGCGTGGTTGGACTTCACTACCAGACAGTCAGGCAATAACCGGCGCTTATCAGAGCATGGGGAGCGCATGTCGTGTGAACATTTGCCCGCTCGGCACGACTCATCAGGGGTTGCCCATCTGTTGGCCTGGATTTTTCGTTTAGAGGGAGCGCCATGTATGGCTGGTGTATTCTTTCAGCCAGGGATCATTGAGCACCGTGAAGGAATGCTGCTCTCGATTGCGCCAGCGTAAGAGGCCCATCGAGCCCCTTTCGAGCACCGAAGTACCATGTTCCCAGTGGAGGTCTGCCAGCTTTACGGAGAGCGTGATGCCGTTGGTGTCGCTGCGCACCTGCGGCGGACCTCCATAGTGGCCGAAGAAATGGTACGCGGGCCGGTCCCTATCCAGAATATATTCAATCTCTTTCATCCCGCTACTGGCCTTGATTTTCACGCCGCGCTCCAGGATCACGAAATCGGGACGCGAGTGGTGGGTGAGCAGGATATCGATAGGCTGGTGTTCCAGTTGATAGATACGCTCTGCTTCGTAGTTCTGGATATACTTGCCCTGGTGCTGATCCTCTTCTCCCGCCGGTGCTTCAACACGCCCAATGCCCAGTATTGTGATCTGTTCGTCATCTTTGTGGAAGGTCCAGGGCAGGCCAGTTTTCAGATTGTACACGCGCTTGTAGGCATCAACTGGAAAAATGCTATCCGCGCTCTGGTGCTCTAGCTCATCGAGCCAGGCATGATCCTCGTGATTGCCGCGTACAAAAATCATGGGGCAGCTTGTTTCGGCCAGGCGCGCGTTCACGCCAGGGTCATAGCGGCAGAAATGCTCTAAAAATCCGAGTTCCGTCGGATCACGTTCAGCATAGCGGCGCGTGGCTCTATCCAGCCTCTGCACATCAGCATACGCACCCAGGTCTCCCGCCTGCAAGATCAGGTCGATCGTTTCTCCTGTCTCCCTCTGCCAGCGTCCACAAAGCTGAAAAGCGAGCAGCAACCTGCCGTGCAAATCCGCAAAAACGGCGATGTTCATGTTTTTACTCTCTTGGTATGCCTCTCCAGGGAAAGCAACCCATCCATCTTCTAATTATTGTCATAGTTTTTCTTAAAAGGGCAAGCAAGAACTCGTATTCAACCTGCGATGAGTTTGGGACTAATCTGGTGTCCTATCAGTGAAAGGTGATTGACACCTCTCGCAAATCAAGGTGAAAAAGGAAGCCGTTCGGAAGCAGGAGCAAACCATCCCGTTCCCCACGTGTGAGTGGGATGACTCTTCACCAAAACATGAAATGGCTTCTACGAACAAGTATGGGAGGAAAATGAACGCATGGATACACCCTTGACACAGACACCAATCTTAGCACACAAGCGCGCCGTTATCTTTGGCGCAGGTGGCGCCGTTGGCACGGCGGCGGCCAAAGAGTTCGCGGCCCAGGGGGCTACGGTCTTTCTTTCGGGTCGTGCTCTGGAAGCTGTTGAGCAGGTAGCTCAGGAGATTCACAAGGACGGCGGCGTGGCCTACGCCGCGCAGGTGGATGCGCTTGATGAGCAGGCAGTGCAAGCGTATCTCGATCGCGTGGCACAGGAGGGGGGAAGCATTGATATCCTCTTGAACGCTACGGGTCCACAGCCAAAAGACTATGGCAACGGGACAAACACCCTGGAACTTCCCCTTGAGCAGTTCCTGTTGCCGTTGACAGCCCTGGTCCCAGCGCAATTCATCACGGCGCGTGCAGCCGCGCGACACATGGTACGGCAGCATTCAGGGGTCATCCTGTTTGTCACAGCAGGCCTCGATATGACAAAGACGCCAAATGTCACGGCCATTGGCGCGAGCTTTGGCGCCATGGAAGCGCTCTTCCGCTGTCTTGCGGCGGATCTGGGACCTGCGGGAGTCAGAGTGGTTGGCATTCGTTCCGGACCCATGGCGGAGACCAGAACCATCCAGCAAGGGATTGAGCGTGTCACAAACGCGATCGGAGTCTCGCAAGCGCACGTTGTGGCGCAGTTTGAACAGGCAACGCTTCTCAAGCGCCTCACCACTGCTGCTGACACGGCACGCGTAGCCGCTTTCCTCGCCTCAGATGGGGCGCGAACCATCACCGGTGCGCTTGTGAATGCTTCAAGCGGAAGAATCATCGATTGAGCGGCCCCCCATCCGCGTAGGGATGCGGCTGCCGCATCCCTACGCGAAATAGGGCCGTCTCACGTGTCGATTGAAGTGTGACAGAGCAGTACGGTGAAACTGGAGTCACGGGTATATGGGACGCGACGAGGAAGGAAGGGTAAGCGGCAGGGCAAAGGGCGAGAGATTGGACGGCTCCAGGAACGCGACGAGGTTTCCAATCTGCTCGCCCTCCACACCACCCAGGACCACCATGCCAAAGAGCTGATAGACGCCTACCCCGGCCTCCCGCCGGTAGATCCCGAAAGCTGGGCTGCCATTGGCGCGCGTCGGGAGCAGGCGCCATTGTCTGCCAGGAGTGAAGATCCTCGTCGAGAGCACCGTGGCGATGGCCACTCGCCCCTGGAACCAGACGGGAAACGGTGGCATGGTGAACCAGGCGTCCTCTCGCAGGAGCGCCACGAGTCCCGGAATGTCCGCTTGCTCCCACATAGCCATATAGCGGTCAAGGAGGTCTTGTAATTGGGGGCGAGGCTCCGCCAGCGGGGCCTCGTTTCCCTTGTGGAGCTGATGCAAAGCGCGTCGGGCGCGCTGTAAGGCGCTATTGACGGCGGGAACGGAGAGGTTGAGCCATGCGGCCACTTCGATTGCTGGCCACTCCAGCACCTCGCGCAGCAGCAGAATGGCCCGCTGCATTGGCGTTAAGTGCTGGAGCGCCATCAGGAAAGCCAGGGAGATCTCTTCGCGCTGGAGCGCGCGGTCTTCTGGATCAGTGTGCGGATCGGCGAGCAGACCATCAGGGAAGGGTTCCAGCCAGATCGGCTCCCGCAGCCGTGGCGGCGCGGGGCTGTTGGGATCGCTCTGTGGATGCGTGTCTGATGGCAAGGACCGTCGAGGCACGCGGGTGAGCGTATTGAGGCACAGATTGGTGGCGATACGGTACAACCAGGCTCGGTACGATCCAGGGCTTGTGAGGCTCGCGCGTTTCTCCCATGCTCGCAGCAGGGTCTCTTGCACCAGATCTTCGGCGTCATGGAACGAGCCCAGCATTCGATAGCAATGCACGAGCAATTCACGCTGATACGGTCCCACCAGAGTATCGAAAGCCATCTGATCGCCCGCCTGAGCGGCGAGTACCAGTGCGGTTTGGGTTGGAGTCTCCATTGCGGTCTTCACTACTTCCTTTGGTCGCTGTACGCCATTTGTTGCTCTCTAAATCCGCTCCCCCCTTAATTATTGTCATAGCTTTTCTTAAAAGGGCAAGATCCTGCACCGGCGCCTGGGTCTTTTCTGGGGGTGGCGGCTATGAGTCAACGATGACAGGGATCATTCCCTGAGAGACTCACTATTATAATGTTATAATGAGGCCATAAGTGTGTATACAAAGAGAGGACTGTCCCTTTCATGAGTTATCCATCCAGCACTCCAGAAGAACGTTTTGCCACGATTGTCGAGGAACTCCTCAGTAATCCAGATGTTACCCCTCCGTCGGATGGGAAAGGTTTCGGCTCATCAGGACTAAAAGTTCAGCAGAAAATCTTTGCTATGCTTGTTCGGGGCAAGCTCGTTGTCAAACTTCCCAAGCCTCGTGTGGATGCGCTCATCGCTGCGGGCATGGGAGAACGCTTTGATCCCCGGCATGATGGCCGGCTTATGAAGGAATGGGTCACCATCGAACCAACATTTGCAGAGCAATGGCTCAATCTTTCGCAAGAAGCGCTGCAATTTGTAGCCTCAAAACATTGAGTAAGAGTCAGGTAAAGGAGACAGCGCGTGCTCACGATATCCATATTTCTTGGTCTCACTCTGCTCCTGCTGCTCAGCATGCTCGGTATCGCAGGCTGGTTCTCCTCTGACCAGCTTCTGCGCGCTAAAAAGATAGATCAGGTGCATGCACCGAGGCCGCGTGTCATTGATGTTACTGCTGAGACGATCACGCTGCAACGCACACGCGACACAGCCTATGCTGGCATCTATGGCATCAATTGGCAAGCGAACTATGCAGTCCTCGGCAAGATCATCTCTATGACTGAGCAGACGGTGACACGTGCTCTCCTCAAAGCGACGCAGAACCCTGTCGTTGGCGCGCGTGTGCGTTGGAACGCCTTCGTCTATCAGGGAGATCCTGAGCGCACACTGGGCCTGGCCTATGAGGACGTGCGTATTCCAGACCAGGTGGGACCACTCCCGGCCTGGTTCGTCGCCGGGCAGCGCACGACCTGGGTGCTCATGGTGCATGGCTACAATGCGACACGCGAGCAGGGGCTGTGTATTCTCCCGCTGCTGGCAGGACTGGGCTTCCCCGTGCTGGACATTGCCTATCGCAACGACCCCGGCGCGCCACCCAGTCCCGATCACCTGTATCATCTAGGAGACACAGAATGGCAGGATGTCGAGGCCAGCGTGCGCTACGCCCTGGACCACGGCGCGGTCGATCTGATCCTGTATGGCTGGTCGATGGGTGGCTGCATGGTCGAGACCTTCCTGCAACGTTCGTTATACGCGAAACATATACGAGCCGTAATCCTCGACTCGCCGATCCTCAGTTGGCATGCGGCTACGGTCAGGCTGATGCACGATATGATCCATGTGCCATTGTGGTTTCTGGCTATCGTTGAGTGGATCATTGCGCGGCGGGGCATCAATTTCTCAGCCTTGAACTATAGCCACCTGGTGCAGCAGAGGACGCTGCCAACCCTGCTCTTTCATGGGACCAGCGATACCCTGGCTCCTGTCGCCGTGAGCGATGCCTTTGCTCAGGCCTGCCCCGACCTCGTTACCTACCAACGTGCGACCGGCGTGGATCATGCCCAGGTGTGGAATGCTGACCCCCAAGCCTATGAGGATGCGCTCAAAACATTCCTCACGCGGGTAAGCAAAGCCGATGCCCCTATCACGTAGGGACGGGGCGCTGGCAAGCGGCGCCCCTACACGAAATGCCGCGCCCGCGAGACCCGCCAGGACCACTTGCCTGCGCCCCGTCCCTATGCCTGGTGCGCTGGCAAGCGGAGCGCCAGTCTGAGGCTCAGCGCGCAGACAATCATGGTGAGGAAGGCCAGGCCCATGACAAGCAGCGAAAAGTTCAGGTGCGTTCCCTCGATCTGCCCTTGCATGTAGAGCGCGTGGCTTACCGGATTGAGGAGGAGCGTGTGCAGAATCAGCGCGACGACGTTGACGAGTAACATGCTGCCGACACTCGCGCAGGCTCCCAGAACCGCCGCGGGTCTCTGTCCAAAGAAGCGGCCTGCGTAATTTGCTATGGCGCGTCCGCTCAAAAAGCTGATCAGCGTTAGAACAAGGAAGATGGTGAGGAAGACCAGGAAGGTGCCGGGATGGCGAACAAGCAGCCCGCCGAAGCCGCCAACAGCCACCAGGAGTGCCACAACGCTGAGGCTCACGAGCACAAGGGGCTGGCGCTGCACCAGAGTATACACCAGGATGCCGCACACAGCGACCCCGGCGGCGAGCGCAGTGAGGTAGATCGCATCATAACTGAAGCGGAGCAAGGGCGATGCGCTGTATGCCGCCTGGGTCAGAGGACTCGCATCCTCAAGCAGGTAGAGATTGAGGCTGGCCACCAGCGAGACAGCAAAGGCCATGACCGTCGCGGCAAGGGCGACCCACAGGCGCGGCGGGAAATTTTGGATACGTCCGTTAAGAGCCATAGAGCGAGCTTCCTTCTTTAAAACCTGCCAGCGTTCCAAACAGGCAGAGAACAGCAAATCAGAGAATGTAGACCACCAGAGCCAGATGAGACCTGCCAGGCCACGCCGTTGCAGGGCATCGCGGCAGCTATCGCGAAAGACGCGGACCATGCGTGAACCATAGGCCTGCCGGAAAGAGGCCGGGTAGGCACGCAAAAAGAGCGCGAAGAGCCACGCGGAGAACGTAATGGCTCTTTTTGCGCCGCCAGGCGCCAGCTTCAAGCGCGTCATTGCACTCCTCCTTCGAGCGTGAGCGTCCCCGGCTGGGGCAGCAATTGCCTGGCCTGGGCAACCCGCACAAGCGCGGCCAGGCGCTGGGCCTCCGCTCTGGCGACGCGCAGACCAAAGGGCGTCAGCCGGTAGTAATGGCGCCGTTCATCATCAAGCTCAGCAACCGGCCGTTCAGCGGATTCCTCGATCAGACCGTCAGCCAGCAGGCGCTTGATGGACCGGTAGAGCGTTCCTGGTCCCAGGTTGACCCTGCCAGCGCTACTGCGGGCAGTCTCCAGCATGATGCCGTAGCCATGGCGCTCCTCCCCGGCGAGAGCCAGGAGAATGTGAAAGATAGCGGGTGAAAGCGGGAGCAACGCTTCTGGATCATCGGCATGGTGCTTCATAAAGAACCCCTTCTGTTTTGGGTAGAGAAACTATCCACGTTGCATATATCCATCTTGATTATATGCAACGTGGATATATTAAAGCAGATGGAAAAATTTGTCAAGGGAAAACTCAGTTCCCTTGCCGATCGGGTGATGGGAATGAGAGCGCCGATCGCAAGGTCAGACATGTAGGGGCACTCCCTCGCGGGTGCCCTGTTCCAAGGCCGACATAGCTTCACCTCACACTATAGGACGGCCTTGTGAAATATTACCTTGACGCCGTGCGCGTAATCCCATAAAATCTACGTAGAGAAGAGTCGCCCATGATATGTGTCTCACCATAGCGTATAACTGTAAGCCGGGAGCGCAGTATATGACACTACTGCCGCGTTGAGTCAGGAGGGGGTCATGGTACCATCACAATTGGAAGACGAATGGTTGAGTTTGAGGCAAGCTGCCGACCTGCTGGGCATGCATCCCGCGACGGTGAGACTCTGGGCCGACCGCAGCGAACTGCCG
Source organism: Chloroflexota bacterium (assembly GCA_030853145.1). GTDB lineage: Bacteria > Chloroflexota > Ktedonobacteria > Ktedonobacterales > Ktedonobacteraceae > JALYTT01. The sequence goes on from JALYVR010000070.1 coordinate 11,505, forward strand.
TCGCGCCGCACCAGCGGCGGCCATCGGCGCTTCCGGCGCGCGGATATCGAGGCGTACCTGCGCCAGGAGATGGAGCGCAAACCGCACCCGGCGGCGCAACTGCTGGTGCAGAGCGTCCTGGGCCGCGTGCGCTTCGCGTTTACTGACGGCACCCTCAATACCTTACCCTGGTACCAGCATTTCAACGATAACGCTCGCGAGGGCTATCGCCGCCTGGGACGCCGCGTCCTGGAACTGCTCCTGCGCGCGCTCAGCGATAACACGATCTACGATGAACTGCATCGTGAGGCCGCGGAACTCGGCGCCGAATACGGCTCCATCACTCGTGGCTCCCACGTCCCGGTGGCCGACGCCGTGCGCGCTTTTCTCTACTTCCGCAGCCTGATCGATGAGAGCGTGCTCCAGCTCGCGGAGGTCCAGGGCGGACGCGAACACCAGGATCTCCCCTGGGCCGAAAGCCTCTACCAGGTCCAGGCGATCACAAACGAGATACTGCCCGCGCTGATCGAGGCGGCGCAGGCGCCATCAACGCTGTCACATTAATGCTACCCTGGTCTCGCCGGTTCTATCTATACACCATGATGCACCAGGGAACAAAGTACCAGTCACAAATCCGGCGGGAACATTTGCGCGCTAAGAACGTCTCTTCTTGTAGAGAAAGTTTAGCATAATTTTTTATTGCGTAATATATAGATATATATCAATGTTTGCTCGCTTAAGATGGAGAATAGCCGATGCCAGCAGCCGATACTCCTGAACAGGGAAACGAGGCAGCCGCAGACACTTCTGCTGTGCCGCCAGATGCCGGAGAGGAGCAGTCGCAGGCTGTTCCCGCCGCCTCAGCACCGCATCCCGCCCCGCCCGGTGCCGGCGAAGCGTTCGACGAGGAGGAGTATGCCTTTGAAGTCCCCTCCATAGATGATCCCGACGCGGCCCCAACTGACATCGCGGATATCGTGCTCGCCGATCATAACGAGACACCGACCCCCTCCGGCGAAGCCACGCTCAGCGCCAGCGCACCCGCCGCTGATGACGATCTCTCCCCAACGGCCCCCGACCTGCGCGCCGCCCCTCATACCGCCTTAGTCGCGCCAGCGCCAGCCTCTGCTATGGTTCCCGCCCCGCGCGTCCCGGCAATGATTATGCGATCGCTCCCTATCCCCAGGAGACCCGCCTCGCGCGAGGAGCGTGTACGCCTGTATAAGAAGCAGCGGCTGTACATTACACGCAAACACCTGAGGCGGGCGCGTCTGGTGGAACGCCGCACGCGTATCCGCTTCTGGACTGCCACCAGCAGCCTCGTGCTGACGTTCCTGGTGCTCTTCCTCTCGCTGAGTACAGCGGGTTCTCTCATCGCCTATAAC
>JALYVR010000071.1 GCA_030853145.1 Chloroflexota bacterium
TCGTAATGATCACGCGGTCAACGCGACCGCCCAGGTAGCGGTGAATCTCGTTCACAAAGTCCGAGGCCTTATAGCTATCGGTCTCTCCATGCTTGGTCATAAGGTTGCAGACATAGACCTTCTCGGCATCAGACTCGCGAACAGCGCGGGCGATATCGGATACCAGCAGGTTGGGGATCAGGCTGGTGTAGAGATCACCGGGGCCAATAATGATGATATCCGCGCGCCGGATGGCCCGGATGGCCTGGGCGCAACCGGTGACATCATCAGGTACCATACGCAGCTGCGTGATGGGCGAGAGCGGGCCGCGATCCTTACTGCCGCGTGTATCGATGTCGGTCTCGCCACAGATCGTGCTGCCGTCTTCCAGGTCGGCGCAGATCATGGTCTGCGCCAGGGTTACCGGTAAGACGCGGCCGGCGGTATTTAGCAATTCCTGGGCATCTTCAATCGCCAGCATCAGGTCGCCATTATTGATGTCCTGTAGCCCCTTAAGGACGAGGTTTCCCAGGCTGTGACCTCCCACTCCCCTGTGAGATATATCATCCCTGGCCTCTTCTGAATGCTCAAAACGATGCATAAATACTTCGCGCCACAATGCTCCATTGCGGGCCAGCGCCACCAGCGACATGCGCAGGTCTCCCAGCGGCAACTGGCGGCGAAATTCGTCCATCAGCTTGCGTGAACTGCCACCACTATCCGACATGGTGACGATGGCACTGATGTTGTTGGAGGGGTATTTTTTCAGGTGGGAAAGGAGAGCAAAGGTCCCAGAGCCTCCGCCAATAGTTACAACACGTCGTCCTGCAAATCGATCTCCAGTGCGATGGTGTTCTGGCAAGGTGGTTCTCCTCTGGCTGATTTCAGGTTCGTCATTCACTTGGTACATCCTCATCTACAAAAGCTGTCGATACATTTTTCTTTCAGGAAGGCTGACGGTGGAGAGCGTGCTGCTGCGCTGAACCTCCAGATTGCTACAGCGCTTGTCGTGTGCGAACTACGCGCCTGGATAGGTCCCTTTCTTCTCAGTCTACCATGGCGTTACCCCTCATGCAAGCAAGTTTCCTTTGTAGTCGGTACCCCTCGCGTAGGGGCGCTGGCTTGCCTCGCCCTTATAGCCAGCACGGGCGAGGCAAGCCAGCGCCCCTACGCGAGGAGAGAGAGAATTTTTCGCGGACCCTTGACAAAGTGGCGATATATCGTTACAATTAACGATATATCGTAATGGTTGCGATATAGCATAAGTCAGAATGACTGTTAAGAAGGAGTACATCCTATGTTTGGTAAACGTTTCGCATTTCAAAATGGTTGGGAAGGCGGTTGGACCCCCCCCTGGTTACAGGAAGAGCGCTCTGAGTTCGGCCCACGCTTTGGTCGAGGGCATCACGGCCCAGGTGGGCCACGTGGTCCGTTCGGTCCTGATCCTCGCTTCTTCATGCGCCGGGGACGTGGTCCCTTTGGCCCAGGTGGCCCTTTCGGCCCAGGTGGTCCTCTGGGCCCTGAAGGTCACTTTGGCCATGGTGGCGAGTCCCGGCGCTTTTTCGGACGCGGCGACCTGAAATTCGCCCTCTTAGAACTCCTGCAGGAGCGACCTATGCATGGATATGAGATGATGAAGGCGCTTGAGGAGAAGTCCGGCGGCTTTTATACATCCAGTCCCGGCTCGGTCTATCCTACCCTTCAAATGCTGGAGGATCGCGGCTTCGTTTCGGTCCAGGAAGCCGATGGCAAAAAGGTCTATAGCCTCACAGACGCCGGGCGCGCCTTCCTGGCTGATCGGCAGAAGACGGAAGAAGAGTTCGCCGGACCTCCCTGGATGCATGGCCGCGGCCCCTGGCGCCGTTTCCAGCAGCCGGAGATGCAGGCGCTCAGGGGCGAGTTCGGCGAGGTGATGCGCCTGCTTACCATTGCCGGGCGCATGACTTTCCAGAATCCAGAGCAGCTCCCCCGCCTGCGGACCATTATCGAACGCACGCGCAAGGATCTGTCCGCTATGATCTATGGCGCGAACTACGAAGCTGAAGCTGGCGCCCAGCCGAGCCAGAGCACCGACTAATCCATAAACAGGAGAAAGAGGCTGTTCTGTATGTGATGAAATTCGATGGGCGGAAATCTCTATCAAATTTCATCACGCGGCGTTGTTTATAGCAAAGGTACATGAGAAACTAGGAAATATGACTAAAATCTCCATATAATCTTGTGTACAAAGGTCAATTACGGTATACTCTAAGCGACGGGAGTCTCCTTACCACTCTGTGGGCGCGGTGGTGGGGATGCAAGATATCCCGTCGTATTTTTTAGAGATTGAGCGTTTAGGATTGAGGAACGGTAAGCTACCTCTCTGCTACATGATGTGTTATACTTGCCAGTGTGCGCAAGTATGTGTCGTAGGAGGGGGATATGCTTATACTACCAACATCGGGAAATCACCTCACATCAGAAATCGAGACGGTGCTCTACCGTGCTCAATTGCTTCTCGAAGAAGGTCAGCTTGAAGCGGCGCTCGCGATACTCGAATCAGCTCGGCCCAGCGAGGAAATGCACCAGCACGAGCGAGATTACCTTCTTGGTTGGTGTTATACCCGGCAGCAGCGCTGGCACGAGGCCACCCACATTCTCCTGCCGCTGTGTAATCAAGACAATACCAGGGGCAGAGATACAGAAATAAAGCAACTGGGCAAACACTCCAGACGCGAGCAACTGGCGCGCTCTTTCCTCAGGTTAGGAGATGCCGCCGTCAATCTTTCTCGCTATAGTGATGCCTCTCGCCACTACCTTGAGTGTCTTCGGCACCTCCAGCATCTGAGGATGTCATCCGCTTCTCTCCATTATAAAGCGCACTATGGACAGGGGGTGGCCTACTTAATGCTCGGACTCTATGAAGCCGCTCTGCATCACTACCAGGAAGCCCTTGCTCTCTATCCAGCGTATGAGGACGAGGAGGAGTTGGCGCATATCTACTACGGGCTGTGCTATACATATAGATATTCAAAACAATTGATCGAGGCGCGCATTGCCGGTGAAAAGGCTCTGGAAATTTACGAGAGAAAGGCGCATTGGGCTCTCGCGGGACGCATGCGCAACCTCCTGGGACGCATCTGCTTCCTGCTCGGCGAATTCACTGAGGCTGCCGACTTCTATAGCCAGGCACTCACTATCGCTACCACTGAACGCAGTTTCAACATGATCGTGGCAAACTACGTAGCACTGGCTGAGCTGTACCTGGCGGAAGGGCGCGTTGCTGAGGCCAGAGATTGTTGCCAGCATGCCATCGATGAATCTGTGCAGATTAAAGATGAGCATATACTCGGCCTCACCTATTTCGGCCTAGGCAAAGTGTCGCTGGCCGAGGCTCGTATGCCGGCAAGTGCGCACGAGATGCGACGTGCGCTGTTGAACGATGCCTGTACCTGGTTCGAGCGGGCCGGCAGCTTGTTATCTCGGACACAAGCCTATGCCGACCTTGCTGAACTCTACGGCCGCTGGGCAGAAGTGCTGGAGGACCTGGGCCAGGCCCGCGAAGCCGTCCACTGCTGGCGTCAGGCCTTCCTGGCCAGCGCTGTCACGAAAGGCGCCGGCTGGTTCTGAATTCGCCATACGTGATATGATTACATCAACTCGTCTGGGCAATATACATCGTAGGGACACAATTCATTGCCTCCGGGTAATCTATGGCAGCGATCATACAGAAGGATACATTATGATACAACTAGATCAAAGGCAGCTTGGTGCCACGGGCATCACGCTGCCGCCGCTTGGCGTTGGCATATGGAGTTGGGGGGAGAAGACGTTCTGGGGTTATGGGAAGACCCATACGTTTAACGATGTCTGGCAGGCGTATGAGACGTGCCTGGATGCCGGGCTTACGTTCTTTGATACGGCCGAGATCTATGGGCGCGGCGAGTCCGAGCGCATTCTGGGCGAATGCGGCCGCAAAGATGGGCGCCCGATCATCATTGCCAGCAAATTCGCGCCGCTGCCCTGGCGTCTCTCGGCCAAAACGTTGTTACAGGCCCTGGATGCTACTCTGGAGCGTCTGGGACGGACCTCGATAGACCTCTACCAGGTCCACTGGCCATACTCGTTGCTGCGCGTCAACGCGCTTATGGACGCGCTGGCCCAGGCAGTACGCTCCGGCAAGATCCGGGCTGTGGGCGTGAGCAACTACAGCGCCGATCTGATGCGCCAGGCCCACGCGCGTCTCGCGCGCTACGATATCCCGCTGGCCTCTAACCAGGTGCATTACAGTCTCCTGCACCGCCAGCCGGAAGCCAACGGCGTCCTGGATGCCTGCCGTACCCTGGGCGTCACGCTGATCGCCTACAGTCCACTGGAGCAGGGCCTCCTGACAGGCAAGTATCGCCTTACGGAAGCTCAACCCCTGGCCATTCCAGGTCCGCGCCGCCTCACTCGTGTCTTCAGCAAGGCCCAGCGCCGCCGCATGGAGCCGCTGCTGCAATCGCTGAAGGATATCGCGGATGCTCACGGCAAGACCATGGGCCAGGCCGCGCTCAACTGGCTGCTGACGACCGATACCCTGGTCATCCCCATTCCCGGCGCGAAGAATGCCCGCCAGGCCGGCGAAAACGCGGGCGCTCTCGGCTGGCGCCTGACCCAGGAAGAGTACGCGCGGATAGAATTGGCCTCGCGCCCCTGGCTGCGTTAAATCCGTTAATAGGGCGCAGGCCAGCGGCGCCCCTACACGCTATGCATCTAGCGCATCTCCGCTTCCATTCTCTCCACCGCGTTTTTGGCCTCTTTCAATGAAGTTCCGGTCTGCTCGCGGTAGATCTTGATGGCCTCAATCTTTTTTCTGGCCCGCAGACAGTCCTGTATCTCCTTTGTGAACTGACTCGTCTGCTCGCTGCTTCCAGCTTCCGCGAAAGTGAAGGGCGCAGCTATGTCATTGGTCGCGATCATCCTCTCAATGATCTCTTTGGCCTCCCTCAAGGAGGCGCCTGTATCTTCGCGAAACAATTTGATGGCCTGGATCTTCTGCCGTGCCTGGAGCAGGCTTTGTAGCTCATCCCGGCGTACCAGGCGCGCATCGAGTTCCGCCAAACGCCCCACTCTCGTGGGGGGCGCCTCATACGAGAGAGAGGCGGCTTTTTTGCCGGGTCGCCACACGATCCAGGCGATAATCGCGATGGCAGCCACGCATACCAATAGAGATACCAGAGTATTCATTCGTTAGCTTCCTTCCTAACTGTTTCTCTCGCTTGCCCGCAAACTCACTGTTCTGGCTTGAGGCGTACCAGCATGATGCCAAACCAGAGGACCCAGGCGGCAAAGAGCAGAAAGGCCGGCGTTGTGAGTGGCGCCTGGCCTGCCGTGGGCGCGCTGGCAACACCGACTGCGCTGCCACTGAAGAGTGCCGCCAGGGCCAGGGCCACGTAGCCGAACGCTACCCATACCCCAGGCCATAACTTCAGGCCGCTCCTGGCGATCATCGCGCCGAAGAAGAGGCTGGCGATGGCCAGCAACCCGCCGCCGATGCTGTTGGCGATGATCGCGAATGTGCCGGCGAGTGCCGGAAAAGTGGCAGGCGGCGGAGTGGTGGCCGTGACGCCGGTCGCGACACCGACGGTATAGAGCGTGCTTGCTAGCGTACCAATGAGAAAGAAGATAATCCCCAGCAGTCCTCCCCAGGAGGCCAGCACCGCGAAGCCCTTGCCCCGCCAGGCGAATTCCGGCATACCATCCTGCGTCGCTGTATCATGAGCCGTGCTCTCGCTCTCTCGATCCTCTTCCAGCTCGCTATCGTGTATTTGAGGCTTTTTCTCGGCCTCCGCGTCTTCCTCGCGCCCCAGCACCTCCTGCGCCACGATGATCCGGAAGAGCGTGAAGGGCAGGCTGAGCAGCAGCGCGAAGGCGATCATCTGGAGCAGGCGATAGCCGGCGTACTGTGCCGTGTGGCCACCGATCCAGAGCAGGTAGGCCCCAAATTGCCCCCCGCTTGCGAGTGGTAGGACGGTGTTGTAGCCCTGGGGAATGAGCGCCAGGAACTGGTAGAGCGGAACACCTATCAGTAGTAAGAGGCCACCACTGATATAGTATATGCCGTTCCTGTTGAGCCTGGCTAAAAAATTCCGTTTCATGCCTGATATCCTTTATCTTTCTCGCTACTACCATAGCACAATGCTTTCAAGGGGACAACTGCCTCAAGGAAACGCTGAATGAGCCGATAGAAAGGATGAGAAGAGTCGATGTGATGTTAAGAAAGTGATATTTCATGATACGCTGGTTTGGCATGATGGTGGCCTGGTGGTTTAGCGTGACCACTCCCGCCTGTCAGGTGAAGGGGATATCTCTTGTTGAGCGTGAGCGTAAGCGCAAATTACGTCTTCTAAGCATAATTTTACTCTTATCATTTACTATGTCATTGTTGCTTCTCGTTAACTATTGCCTGACCCCGAACATAGGAACAGTGCTTACTATCTTCTATGAGTTAATCATGCTTCTTTCCTTGCGCCTGACGCGTGCCGGTTTCCTGAAAGCTGCCACGTATATGTATCTCCTTACCTATATAGGTATAGAAGCTGGAGCGCTTGTTTCTCTTGCTCCGAATACACTCTTATGGTCCTGGTTGCCTATAGCGCTACCTGCTATTATCGCGGGTCTCTTGCTGCCCTTCTGGATGCCTTTCGTGTTTGCTACGTTAGAGAGCATAGCGGTTACCGGTTTTTTTCTTGTAAAGCAGCTCTCTGACCCCGGCGCTACACTGTTATCCTCCACTCTTATGCCTTCTTTTCTCATCTATGCCAACCTCATTATTTATGGCCTGGCAGTCATCGGCGCAGTGTATGCATTTAATCTGGATAAGGCCGTTCTCCAAGCAGACCACGCCGGTGAACTGGCGGACGCGCATGCGAAGTTGCAGGAGTTGGCGACCATCGATCCAATTACCAACCTGCTCAATCACCGCGCATTGACCGATCGTCTACTTGACGAGCTAAAGCATGCGCAGCAGTTCAATTGGCATCTGGAGCTGATCTTCATCGATATCGACCATTTTAAGCAGGTCAATGATACGTGGGGCCACCAGGCCGGCGATGCTGTCCTGGCGCACGCGGCCTCACTACTGCGACAACATATTCCAGAGACGGCATATGTTGGTCGTTACGGGGGCGAGGAGTTTGTGATTGTGTATCTCTACGAGGATGCCAGCCAGGTGGAGACCATCGGAGAAGAGTTGCGATCCATTGTTGAGCAGTCGCCCGCGTTGTTGCCTAACGGTCACACAATTCCTGTCACGATCAGCATGGGCGTGGCCCACTTTCCCGCTCATGGCACGGATCTTGAAGAGCTGTTGCTGGCTGCCGATACGGCTATGTATTGCGCCAAACGCGCGGGCAGGAATCGTATCTGCGTGGCATCCGTGAGCGATGCGCCAGACCTGGTCCTCATGCGTAGATAAGCCAGTTCTCTCCTTGTCTTCTCAAACGCAAGATGTCTCTCCCTTATAGAGAAGCGTAGAAGAGCTTGAAAAACAAGCAAACACCGTTATGTATGTAATGACTACTAGCTTATAGTATATTTTGGATAGATTACCCCTTGTCTATGTGCATTCTTTCCATTATAGTAGCTATTGGGAGAGAGGAATTTTTCACGTGTCAAGAAAAGCAAGGAGGTATTTCATCCATGTGTGGCATCGCTGGTATCCTCTTCAAAAATCAGGATGGGCCGCTAGGAAAGGTCCTGATCCAGATGCTCGCCGACCTCAACCGGCGCGGGCCGGACTCAACAGGGCTGGCCCTCTATAGTCAACTGCCGCAGGGCAACCTTGTCATGCGCGCCAAAGTGCCAGAGGAGGCTCGGGGCGAAACTATCAATTGGGAAGAATGCATTCTTGAGGTCGCGCGCGATTTTGGTGCAGTAAAACACAGCAGTCGCGTTGGCCAGTACGTGCGCCTGGTCATGGACTACAGCGGGAATTATGAGCGCCTGGCCGCGGCGCTTGAGGCCAGTGGCAACGGCATCGAAGTATTTAGCATGGGCCAGCGCCTGGATATTATCAAGCAGATGGGCGGCGCGCGCTCCCTGGACGCTGTGTATGGCATCTCCCATATGTATGGCAGCCACGGCATCTCCCACACGCGCATGGCGACCGAGAGCCGTGTTGATATCAGCCACTCTCACCCCTTCTGGGCGCGTCCCTTCCCCGATATCGCCGTCGTCCACAACGGGCATATCACAAACTACCATAAACTGCGCCGCCGCCTGGAGATCAAGGGCCACGGCTTCGATACCGAGAACGACTCCGAGGTCATCGCCGTCTACATCGCCGATATGTTGCAGCAGGGTGCCTCGCTCGATGACGCGGTTCGCAGCACTATTGATGTCCTGGATGGCACCTTCACCTATCTCGTGGCGACCGCCGACAGCATGGGCTACGCGCGCGACCAGTTTGGCGCCAAACCGCTGATGGTCGCCGAGACAGAGGACTTTGTGGCCCTGGCATCCGAAGAGGCCGCTCTGCGCAAAGCCTTCCCGTTCGAACTTGAGGCGCGCGAGGCGCCGGCGCGCGAGTATCGCACCTGGCAGCGTAGTGTCGCTGGGCAGAACGCTGTCCCTGCGCATGCATAGCCACTCCTGAGGAAATGCCATAATTGCAGGACACCCGTAAGGGGCGCCCTACATATCGTAGAGGGGAAACGTCCATGACCGTAGTTCTGGATTGTGCGACACTGACGACGCGCGAGATCAATGTCACGATCAAGCGGCTGGCTGGCGAGGGGGAGCGCGAGATGCGCCTGCTCAATCCTGAAGCGCGCCATAGCCTGGGGGTCGCCGTCTTCGATCCCGTGAAGATCGTTGTCGAGGGTACGGCTGGCTATTTTTGTGGCGCTATGGCGGATGGTCCCACGTTCCATATCCTGGGAAACACTGGCTGGTCCGTGGGCGAGTGTATGCTCAACGGCGAGATCGTCGTCGAGCGCAACGCTGCCAGCAGCACGGGCGCCTCGATTCGCGGGGGGACCGTGGTAGTGAAGGGGCACGCGGGGGCGCGCACTGGCGTTAGTCAGAAGGGCGGCCTGATCGTCATCGGCGGCGATACTGGCTACATGACCGGCTTTATGATGCAGCGGGGCACGATGATTATTTGCGGCGATGCCGCCGAGGGGCTGGGAGATTCCATGTATGCCGGCACGATCTACCTGGGCGGTGAGCCGCGCGAACTGGGCAGCGATGCGGTACTGCAAGAGGTGACCGCCGAGGACCGCCGCTTCCTTGAAGATACCCTCGCGCGCTATGGTCTGAGCGAGAAACGCGCTATCTCTAACTTCAAGAAGATCGGCTCAGGCGGCAAATTGCATAACTTCTCCAAAGCCGATTTCGAGATGTGGCGCGTCGCGATGTAGGTTCCGTGGCGCGTGGCTTGCCTCGCCTGCGTCGGCCTCCACGGGCGAGGCAAGCCGTCGCCCCTACGGATACGCAGGACAGCCCTTCTTGTATACAAAGAAAGCAGACAGGTTATGACAGACAACCCGGCTGAAAGGCCTCTCCTTCGCTATGGGCAACTCTGGTCGCCAGAGAGTATGGAAGATGTGCATATCAAGGCCGAGCTTGGACGCTATCGCATTCGCGGCTTCAGCACATTCCGCAAGTTCGTGTCGTTCGATGACCTGACCTTCGTGCCCTGCACGCTCAGCCGCGTCCCGCTGGAGGGGTACCGTGAGAAGTGCGCGACCGAAACGGTCCTGGGCACGCGTTTCGCCAAAAAGCCCGTCGTGCTCTCCACGCCGATCACCATCGCGGGCATGAGCTTCGGCGCGCTCTCGCGCAACGCCAAGCAGGCTCTGGGCATGGCGGCGACGCGCCTGGGTATCTCCACGACCACGGGCGATGGTGGCATGCTGCTGGCTGAGCGTGAGGCCTCGAAGCAACTGGTCTACCAGGTGTTGCCCAGTCGCTACGGCTTTGATCCGCATCACCTGCGCATGGCCAACGCGCTTGAGATCGTGATTGGGCAGGGGGCGAAACCTGGCACGGGCGGTGTGCTGCTTGGCCAGAAGGTCTCCCAGGAGATCGCCGAGATGCGCGAACTCCCGCCCGGCGTGGACCAGCGCAGCCCGGTGCGACACCCCGACTGGACCGGCCCCGATGATATGGTGGCCAAGATCGAGGAACTGCGCGAGGCTATGGACTGGGAGATCCCTATCTATGTCAAAATCGGGGCCTCGCGTGTCTCCGACGATGTGAAGCTGGCGGTGAAGGCCGGCTGCGATGTGATCGTGCTGGATGGCTCGGAGGGTGGCACGGCGGCCTCTCCCGATATCTTGATGGATCACACGGGCATTCCCACTCTGGCGGCGGTCGTCGAGGCCCGGCGCGCGCTGCAAGAGATCGGCATGGATGGTGTGGTGCAACTGGTGATCTCCGGTGGCATCCACGGCGGTGTGGACGCGGCCAAGGCCCTGGCTCTGGGCGCGGATGCCGTCTCCATCGGGACCGCCGCGTTGCTCGCGCTGAACTGCAATCGTCCGCTGTACATTGAAGACTACCACGCGCTGGGCACCGAGCCGTACGCTTGCCACCACTGTCACACGGGCCGCTGTCCCGTGGGCATCACCACGCAGGACCCCGAACTGGTGAAGCGCCTGCCCGTTGAAGAGGCCAGTGACCGCGTGGTACACTTCATCAATTCCATGACGATGGAGATCCAGATGCTGGCCCGCGCCTGCGGCAAGAACAATGTGCATGATCTGGAACCCGAAGACCTGCGCGCCCTGACGCTGGAAGCCTCGTTCATCACCGGCATCCCGGTGGTCGGCACAAACCTGGTCTTCGGTCGCCCCGACCTCTGGCCCCAGTCGCACAATGCGCATACCAACCACTGATGCGCGTAGGGGGCGAAGCAAGCCATCGCCCCCACGCGCATCACCACCCTCTGTATTTAGTCCTATCCCTCTTTGAAGAGATGATCGACTCTGTTAAAATAGACTGCACGATATTTTTCTTCTTAAAGATGAAAGGCAGTCCATATATGTCTATTGATACCAACATTGCACTCGTTCCTGTTCTCCACGCCCCACTGACATCTCTCTCAAAACGTGCCTTCCTGATAAAAACGCTTCCCATGCTCCTGCTTGGTATGCTGATTTTCACAGCAGTTACCACTGTCTTTTCTCAGTCATCAACGTATGGTATCACAACTGATGAAGCGTTTGTGGACCAATATGGCCACGCGGCTCTCAAATGGTACAAGACACTTGGCAAAGATAAGAGTCTATTTGGCTATCCAGACTACGTACTTCAACATGGTGTGATTTTCGAGGTGGTGGTGGCTGTCGGAGAAAAGTTGACCGGCAATCTAGTGGGGAACGCGTGCCATTATCGGAGGCCTCGCAGGTGTGGCTGGCGTTATGGCGATCGCACTGTGCGGATTAGAGTTAAGCGGTTGGTGGCTGGCGTTTGTGGCGGCACTCTGTCTCTGGCTGTTCCCTCGTTTCTATGGCTCGATCTACAACAATTCTAAAGACATGCCCTTTCTTTATGCCTCACTTTTTGTGCTCTGGGCTTTGATCTTGCTACAAAAGCAATGGGTAGAACCGAAGAAATTTCTCAGAAATACCATCCTGGTTGGTTTTCTTATCGGACTGGCGGCAGCGATCCGCGTGACTGCGATTATGTGGTATGGCGTTCTCGTCTATATCCAGGCACTCTGGTGGCTCCAAAATGGACGCCAAGCTATGCGGGATCACAAGGTACTCTCCGCGCTGAAGAAGCACGTGGGAGCGCTTCTGATTGTCGGCGGTGTTTCGTTGCTTACGATGATGGCGCTCTGGCCCTACATTCTCCTTAATCCGCTACCCCATCTTTATGATGCCATTGTAGTGCTGGCCAAATATCCCTGGGATGGGATCGTGACCTTTGCCGGCCATACCTATCACCCCTATGCCTTGCCTCGCACGTATGTTCCTGGATGGCTGGTGGTGAGTTCTCCGCCAGCGATTATTTTCTGCGCAGGCCTTGGCATGATTGCCGTATGTATTCAAGTATTTAAGAAGAAGGATTTGACTTCTCCTGGTGTGACTGTGCTCCTGACGCTCTTTGTGCCGCTCACAGCGCTCATAGTGACTCATCCCACGCTCTATGATGGACCACGGCAGTTTGTCTTCCTCTACGGTCCGCTCGTCCTCCTGGCGGCCTACGGCTTTATCCAGTTACTCACCTGGCTGGCGAAATATAGAGATCTGGTTGCACTATTCATCGTGATTGCATGCGTTACCGAGGGCCAGGTAGTTCTCGATATGCAGGCCATTCATCCCTATGAGTATATGTATTTCAGCCCCCTGATTGGCGGGATACCCGGAGCCACCGGAAAGTACGACATGGATTATTACCTCTCATGTAATAAAGCTGCCGCCGATTGGCTTACTGCACACTATGGACAGTATACCCACAAGGACCATCCCACTGTGCAGGTGGCGCAGGACATAAACACTGCTCTGCCCTTTTTGCCAAAGGCATTTATCCTTGATCAAACGCACCCGGACTTTTTCATCTCGACAACGCGTGACCACGAAGACCAGCAATTTGCCGATTATCGGATTATCGACAAAGAAAGCATTCAGGGATACGTTGCCTGTGTGGTCAAGGTCAATCCACACCTTTATCAAGCGCCAACTTCGTTAAGCAGTGATCACAATCAGGTCGTTGCCGGAGCTGGCTCCCCGGTCAGGTCGCGGACCATAGCGCGCTCATGCAGCGGTGAAAACCAACCCAGGATGAGGCTCAAAGCGACTCCTGACGCCATTATGAGGTAGGTGACGCGGATTGTTGTTACCTGGGTGAGCAGACCTCCGATGGCCGCGCCAAAGGGGGTCCCACCCCAGGCAACGATGCGCGCGTAAGCAT
>JALYVR010000640.1 GCA_030853145.1 Chloroflexota bacterium
TTACAAGCCCGCTTGTAAACCGCGCCCCTACCCCTTACCTTGCGCCCAACATATTACATGCTTATAACTTGTGCGCGCCACGTAGTGAACCTGGCACCTTGCATCGTTGGCGTGCGTACGGGCACAATGGGATGCCCGATGAATGAAGAAGGTGGTAGAAGGATGCGCACGCCACTGCAAGTAACGAAATTATAGCATGCAAATGTGCTATATGAGGTGTAAAACAGGTAGAGGAATCATGAAAAATAGATAGAGACGACAGGAAGGGGTTAAGGTTTCTTAACCAGCCATTGCTCACACTGTTTCTTTGTGCTGGCTAATACTTTAGAATTTTCTCAGCCAGGGGAAAATCTATTGTCAAACTTTTGTGATGTATGGTATACTATGGGCGAAATGGGGAGATGAGCGGTCTCGCCAGGGGTAGCGCCCGGCGGGTCGGTCGGAAACCAGGTCCGTTGTAGTGTAGTAGCGTAGCTCGTTCGTATACTGGATAAGGATAACCAGCGAGCGCATCATTGCACGAGTCGGTATACCGGGGTGTAGCGCAGTCGGCTAGCGCGCAGCGTTCGGGACGCTGAGGTCGGAGGTTCAAGTCCTCTCACCCCGACCAAATTGGCACTCTCGCTTTCTTGGACACAGTTCGAAATGAGTGGCATCTTCCATGAGATCGCAGGAGATTGTAGTGAACATGACCTATCAACAGCACTCACGCGCTTTCGCGGATCACTGGTGTACACCAGTGGGCGGTACGGAGAGTACCAGCGCGGCGGTAGGGTGTACAGGTCATCTCTACCACTCAGGACCGCTGCCGAGTCTACCTGAACGTGCAAGACGTTTGCCTCCTTATCCGCCCAGTCGTCGTCGCAGGCGGCGCTAGAAGCTGAGAGGCCGGTGGGTTGTTTCCCCTCCTATTCTCTCCCGCTGCTTCTCCTCGCTGTCTGCTACCGGTATAGGCTCTGACAGAGAGGAAGGAACGCTACCATGCCTGTTCTTGTACTAAATTCCTCTTTACAGCCTCTCTCGGTCATTCCTGAGCGCCGTCTGATCGTCTTGCTTTCTAAGCAGAAGGTGACCTTCGTGGACGACGGTGTGCGCAGGTTGATCGAAGAGAGTATCGAGGCCCGCCGCCTGGAACTGGAGCGCCCCGTCATTGTGCAGTTGCTGGCTAATGTACGGGTGCCGCGCGTGGCCTTGCAGCCCACACGCTCGAATATCCTGTTGCGCGACGATGAAACGTGCCAGTACTGTGGCAAGCGCGGCCGTGATCTGACGCTTGATCATATTATCCCGCGTTCTCGTGGCGGCCCCGGCACCTGGGAGAATCTTGTGGCCTCCTGTAAGTCGTGCAATGGTAAGAAGGGCAACCATTTTCTCAAGGATGTGAATATGCGCCTGATCCGCCAGCCGCATGCGTTGACGCAGGAGTACGCCGGGTTCTTCCTGCTGCGCTATCCTAAGCTGCGCGAGGCCTACGAGGAATTCCTGATGAGCGCCCAGTCCGGCCACGCTAAAGGATTAAGCGCGTAGACCGATAGTAGTGGAATACGGGTGGAATGCTGAAGATGGCAGGGTCGGAAAACGGTGGACGGGGCTGTATGAAATCAGGCGATGCATGAACCCGTTCCAGTATATGCATGACTGCTCTTGATGAGCAGCCATGCATATACTGGTAATCGCCCTGTACAGGGTCCGCCGCGTGCTTGCAAGGATGAAGATCTAGTTCGAGGTATGTATGCCTATATTCAATAAAGTTATGCCAGGGGACTCTACCTTGAGAGTTGGCCCTACCTACCTGTGTTTGCATGGCCATTTCTACCAGCCCCCTCGTGAAAATCCATTTACAGGGCAGATCCCCCTAGAGCATGAAGCTGCTCCCTTCAAAAACTTCAACGAAAAAATTACTGCTGAATGCTATCGACCCAATGCCGAGGCCGGCAACTTTGAGGCTATCAGCTACGATATGGGGCCGACGCTGGCCGCCTGGCTGCAACACGCGCATCCCGCTGTCTACCAACTGATCATCGACGCCGACCGCCAGCATATGCAGCGTTACGGCGTGGGCAACGCGCTGGCTCAGGCATACAATCACACTATTCTGCCGCTGGCCAGTTCGCGTGATAAGCAGACACAGATCGTCTGGGGCTTACGAGATTTTCGCCACCGCTATGGACACGCTGCCCACGGCATGTGGTTGGCGGAGACGGCGGTGGACCTGGAGAGCCTGGATATCATGGCCCGGCATGGCGTGCTGTATACGGTGCTGGCTCCCTGGCAGGCCGCCGAAGCTGTCGATCCTACCGAGCCGTACCTGGTACGTCTACCCGCTGGACGCAGCATCACCGTCTTCTTCTATAACGCGCCGCTCTCCGGGGGCATCTCCTTCGATTGGGATACCACCAGCAACGCGGACCTCTTCGCGGCGACCTACCTGCCGCGCCACCTGGCGCCAGAGAAGCTGGCGGACGAAGAGCCACAGGTGCTGCTGGTCGCCACCGATGGCGAGTTGTACGGGCATCACCGGCCCTGGCGCGATAAGTTCCTGACGCGCCTGGTCGAGCATGGCGCGCCAGCATATGGGTTCGAACTCTGTACCCTGGAGCGCTATATGCGCCTGTACCCGGCGACGCGGGAGGTGCAACTGCGCCTGCCGAGCGCCTGGAGCTGCTCGCATGGCGTGGCGCGTTGGGATAGCGGTTGCGCGTGTACGGAGGGAGACAGCAGTTGGAAGCCAGTACTGCGCCGCGCGCTCAACAGGCTTGCCGCGCGTGGTGATGCGCTGTTCCAGGAGCACGCGGGCGAGACGCTGAGCGATCCCTGGGCGGCGCGCGATGCCTACCTGGCGCTGCGCAATGGCTGGGTCACGCAGGAGAGCTTCTGGGCGCGCTACGGCAAGCGGCAGCGCGAACTTGCTGATCCGCAACAGGCCCAGCAGACGTTGCTGCTGCTTGAAGCCCAGTATTACCAGCAATATAGTTTCACAAGCTGTGGCTTTTTCTTCGAGGACCTGGACCGCATTGAGCCGCGCAACGATATCGCCTTCGCGCGGCGCGCGCTCAGCCTGATCTGGCAGGCCACCGGTGTTGATCTGCAGCAGGACTTCTTGCGCGATCTGGCGGCCGCCAAAAGCTGGCGTACACCTCTCACTGGCGAGGACCTGTATCGCCGGCTCCCGCTGGTTACGCCTGGTCTGCTGCCGCCGCTGTCACCACGCTCGGCGACTCTACGTGAGCAGGAAGATGTAGCATAAAGGAGAATCCCCCAATGGCCGAAAACTGGAGCGAAGGAACGCGCCCTGCGGGGCCGCAGAATATACAGATACAGGAGAGCTTGCCGCAGGACGCTGCCTCTCCGGCCGCTGAAGTGACGACCTCCGTCATAGGGGCAGTTCACGGTGACGAGGCGTCGCGTCGCTTTCTCCTGCGTGTAGTGCAGCCAGGACTGGCC
>JALYVR010000641.1 GCA_030853145.1 Chloroflexota bacterium
TGCGTACCCTGGTCGATCAAGGTGCCACGCCTTATGAACAGGATCTTGTCGGCCCAGCGGATCTGCGAGAGGCGATGCGTGATCAGCAATGTGGTGCGACCCTGCAAGAGGCGGCGAATGGCCTTCTGGATCTCGTCCTCGGTGGCGCTGTCGATGGCGCTTGTCGAGTCGTCGAGGACCAGGATGCGCGGGTCGGTGAGCAGGGCGCGCGCGATGGCGATGCGCTGGCGCTGACCACCCGACATCGTGACGCCGCGCTCGCCGACCACGGTGTCGTAGCCATCCTTGAAGCTCATGATGAAGTCGTGCGCCTGGGCATCCCTGGCGGCCTGCTCAATGGCCTCAGGTGTGGCGCGCGATCCCAGGCCATAGGCGATATTCTCGGCGATGGTGCGCGAGAAGAGGAAGATGTCCTGCTCGATAGTGGAGATCTGCGAGCGCAACGCGTCCAGGCTCCAGTCGCGCACATCGACCCCATCGATGAGCACGTGCCCGCTATCAACGTCGTAGATGCGGTTCACCAGCTTCGTCAGGCTGCTCTTGCCCGCCCCGGTCTGGCCCACAATCGCCACAGTCTGACCGGGGTCGGCCTGGAAAGCGATGTTCTTCAATACGGGTGTGGCGCCATAGCTAAACGTCACATCCTCGAAGAGGAGCTTGCCGCGCATCTCGGCGCGATAGCCACCCTCATTCTCGTCAAGTTCGGTCTCTTCGCGCAAGATCTGCAAGATGCGCTCGGACCCGGCGATGCCCAACTGCAACAGGTCGAATGTCCACAGCGAGATGCTTGTGGGGAAGCGCAGGATGCTCATCAGGCCCATGTAGGCCACCAGGCCGCCGATGGTGAACTGGTTGTGCAGCACGAGGTACAGGCCATGCAGGAAGGCCGCCACCAGGATCACTGCCAGAATGAGCATCGGCAGGTAGCGCGCCTGCACGCGTCCATTCAGCACGAAGGCGTCTCGATAGCGCCCGGCGTTGACCTCGAACTTGCGCTGCTCCTGGTCCTCCTGTGCCGTCGATTTCACGACCTCGATGCCCGCGACGGCCTCGTTCAGGCCGGCATTGGTGGTGCCAAACTGGCCACGCATCTCGCCGACGACCGGTCTGAGCCGGCGTGTATAGTCGCGCAGCGAGATGACGAAAAGCACTACAAAGATCAGAGGCACGAGCAGCAACTGCGGATTGAGAAAGCCGATAAAGGTGATCGTCACCGTCAGGCTGGTAAACGAGTCAACGATAGCGTCCAGGCCGGGCACGACCATATTGCTAAGCTGCGTCATATCGTTGGCTGCGCGCGCCATGATATCGCCCACGCGCTGGCGATTGTGGAAGGTCTGGCTCTTCCCCAGCAGGCTGACATACAGCTCCGAGCGCGCATCCCGCGCCAGGCGCTTGCCCATCACCTCTGCCGAGAAGCGCGCCGCCAGGTCCACCACGCCGCCGATCAGGACCACGGTCAGGATGGAGAGCGCGATGCTCGCGAGCTGGCCAAGGCCGCGCTGGCCCTGGAGCACCGCGTTAAAGGCCGAACCCGTGAAGAGTGGGATCGAGGCATAGAACATATTTGTCAGAATGGTTGATAACAGAAAGCCGCTCAGAATAAGTTTATAGCGTAATACATGCGAAATGATCCAGCGTATGGGGCTGGATCGATTGTACTGGTACTCACCGGCCACGGTGAATTCGCGCTTGGACAAGGAAACACCTCCAAGGGTGCCTATAGACGACCTACGAAACAGACAATAGCCAGGCAGAGTGGTCTAATAATCCCTATGCGGTCTAACAATCCTCATGCGATAGGTGAACATGGCCCCCGCAAGGGAGGGCCACTACACCTAAAGATGTCTATTGAATTGTGTCAGAGTAAGAGTATTACCCTGGTGGGATTCTTTGAAGGATGTGGGCGCGTATGGTTACGCTTCTCTTCAACCTGCTGGCAATTTTACTAACTTGTCTATTATAGCATGCCAATGCTGACATCTTCTGTCAGGATCTTGCTATTTTTGGTCTATTGCTGAGGAACTGTCGTTCCATTTCTGTGCTCACGCAAGCAATATCAATATCTGTATTCGTGCTGCGTCCCGATCCGCGTAGGGGCGATGGCTTTTCGCAGGGGTAGGTTCCTCCGAAAATCGCCCTAAGGGCTGTACTGGTGCATGAAATGCCGCATTTTCAGCCCTCTCTCTGTCGAGGAGACATGTCCCTTTTTTGTAAGAGCCTGGAAAAGGTGATGGAAGAAAACGGCTGATTCTAATGGATCGTAACACCTGTCATAACGATGAGGAAACGTTTGCCCAGTACACTTACACGCAGAGAACATTCCGGAGCTCGATCGAGGAGCTTCTTTTCAGATAAGCACAAGGAATTTCTTCTATGAATGAGATGCTCGCCTGTCACTCTTGTGGGGCTGAAGTCAGGCAAGGTGACAATTTTTGTCTGAACTGCGGAGAGCAGGTAACGACGCAGCAGAGCGTTGGGGAGTCGCAGGGAACGAGCGCTGCTTCCCCAGACGAGCCGAGAGTCTCCTTGTCTATGCGCTCGCCATCAGGATCGGCTCGCGTTGGAGCACGGCTGAGTGTTCTGGGGGCTGTACTTCTTGTCATCAGCTCCTTCATCATGGCGGGGATTCAACCGACATTACTGGGTCCTCTCGCGCTATGGCCGGTGATACCCCTGGCACTCATCATTCTGGCTATCGGCATTTTTGCTTGCTTCAGGAGCCTCCCGCGCTGGCTTCTGATCGTACACTGTAGCGTCAACGTGCTCGGTTTGCTACTTCAGTCGCTGGTGTTTCTCGCCAACCTTACCTTAGGCTGCTTTGATGTGTGCAATCCAGCCAGCCCCACCCTTGCTTTCTGGAGCTTCCTTGGGCTGGCCGGTTTTGTGCTGAGCAGCATTGGTGCTTTCATGATGTTGACCCGCTCATCGCCAGGGAAAGCCTGAGGACACCAGCCCTCTTCTGATATGAGAGCTTATTCCTGTCAATAAAACTGTCAAGGGCGGGTTTTTCAGGGAGCTGTGTGATCTCAACTCACCTGCGTTCGCACGGGCAGGTTCTTTTGCAGAGCGCTTTCCACGGCATCCATCTGGCTGAGAAGAGGGGGCATGAGAGGTAGGGGCGCGAGAGTAGAGCATGCGTTGATACCAAATAGGGCGAGATGGCGTCAGCTTCCAGAATGCGCGTGCTTGGAACAGGGCGCCCGCATGGGAACGCCCCTACATATCCAGCCAGGCGAACACGTATCAGCACCGGCATGCTGGGCATCCTGTTCCATCGCATGTGCTGTTCCAACAGGAGATAGAGATGTAGGGGCGTTCCCTTGCGGGCGCCCTGTTCCAAGACCAACATCTTGCCTTTATTTAGTATCAACGGATGGAGAGGTAGGGGCGCCGTTTACAAGCCCGCCTGTTCACCTATGAGATCATGATCTCGTAGGT
>JALYVR010000642.1 GCA_030853145.1 Chloroflexota bacterium
GTGTGGCATTTTGCGGTATATCTTTTTGTCCCGATGGCTTTATACAATATAATTCATTTCAACTGATTCGCGCAATAAATTGCGGCGGACGCGATAAATCGAGTCCCTACGATGCACGGCGATAATTCCTTCTGGAAAGCGCTATGCGACGCTCTCGAAGATACCCCACAATAATCAGACCTTCTTCGATCAGAGCGTAGAGAAAATGCAGGTTGGGCCGACTGATCGGCAAACCACCCCAGAGCGCGCCACCGTGCGCCAGCAACCCTGGCAGGCCTGCCATGCCCGTTTTGAGGTAACAGTCGATGATGTAAACATGTTCGGCCTCGTGCCAGAGCGCGATGACCGCCAGCGCCCATAGCCAGGGATTTTTGCGCGAGTAATAGAGCAGAAAAACCCCGTAGATCAGGACCCAGGAATTCCAGATAAAGTGAACCCATTCGATATCCAGAGTGCCTATCAGGCCGTGGGCATGCATCGGGTTGAAGCCTAAAATATAGATCTGGATCAACTGCGCCAGGTGTTCAATGAAGTGTCCACCCTGCGTGATAAGCAGAATACAAAAGAAGCCCAGGTAGCGCGACTGCTGGGAGACAGTTTTGACCGCAATGCTGATCACCGGCAGCCAGGCCAGGACAATGAGGATGGCGATAAGCCAGATGGCCCAACCCAGCCAGAAGGTCGTGACCAGGCTGACAGACACCACACACGTCACCAGTACAATCCAGAGGGGCACGTTTTGAAGTATATCGGCCGGCTTAGCTAGTTGACTGCTCATGTTTTGCTCCTGAATACACATGATTGCAAATTATGCTCCTATGTGTTTTCGGAGAAGTATACGCCGTCAGGGTAGCCGGCCAGAGTGTCATTTGCCCCATTTCTTGCAGCATCACCTGATGAGGTGATACTCTCCATCTAGAGGAACACTATAGTGACTATCTTTAAACGACATGGAAAAGGAGAGAAAGCAATGGCTATTACGCGCCTTCCATTTCGCGGCGAGGCCGATATACCCCGTATCCTTGACCTTGTCGATAGTATGCCCCTTTCCTGTCCACACGTCATTGATCTCCCCTGGCGGCTCAGTTCCCCCAGCATCAACGAGGGACGCGATGCCGCTTTCTGGCATGATAGCAGCGGACGGGTGGTGGGCTTCGCGGCCTGGCAATACTCCTGGGCTGCGCTCGACTTCTTCATCCTGCCCGGTCCACAGCAGCCGGATGTCGAAGTTGCTCTCTTTGCCTGGGCCAACGAACGCTTCCGCGAGCGCGACGAGGAGCGTGGGCAACCATTCCCCTATTGGGTAGAGTTTCAGGATGACGATCAAGCGCGGCGGCAGTTAGTTGAAGAGCGCGGTTTTCTATACGACGAGGATGATCGCTGCGTCCTCCTCCAGCACTCGCTCGCCGACCTTGCTCCTGTGCCCAAGCCGCCAGCCGGTTTCAGGCTTCGTCCCCTGGCAGGCGCGCAAGAAGCCGCGGCCTACGCCGAAGTCCATCGTGCGGCCTTCGAGAGTACGTCGATGACGCCAGAGTGGCGCGCGCGGACGATACGTATGCCCCAGTATCGATCCGAACTCGACCTGGTTGTCACAGCCCCCAATGGCTCGCTTGCTGGCTTCTGCATCGGCTGGCTCGCCCCAGAGCGCCGCGTGGCCCAGATCGAGCCAATCGGCGTCCATCCACGTTTTCAGCGCCTGGGCCTTGGACATGTCCTGCTACTGGAGATGCTCCAGCGTTTCAAAGCGCATGGGGCCAGCAGCGCGATCATCGAACCCTACATCGATAACGTCCCGATTCGCCGGGCCTGTGAAGCTGTCGGCTTTCAGCAGGCGCATACCATCCGTAGCAAAGGAAAGTGGCTGACCCAACCCATAGCCATGAAATGAGGCAAGCCCCGCCCTACGGCACGACCGGCGTAAGACCCGGTCCTATCTCAGATCAGACCGGCGCCGGCAATCGCCACGACGCGGGCATAGGAATTGGCCTGCACTATAGTGGCGACCGCGCCAGTCTGGATGTCCAGCGCGTAGAGCGTTCTATCGCCGTATAAGGTCAGCACATGATTGTTGAACCAGCCACCTAACTCGAATAGCTGGGCAGTACTGGTCGCAAGCAGTTTGGGGGTACCTACATGCAGGTGCGAGCCTGAACCGCTAATCTGCACCATGTACAGCGCGCTGTGCCGGTTGTAGGGGGCCTGTTCATCGCTGGAGAACTCGACATAGACCAGGCTACGTTCGTCCGGACTGAACAGGGGCGTCGTCACCCAGTGATAATCCGCGATGCTATGCAGGTTGTGCTGTTCGGGCAAGATCACCTGCGAGCCGTTCACCGCCAGTGGATGGCCACCCAGCGTTCCCAGGCTCAGGCTATTGGCATAGGTCAGGGCGGCAATATCCTGGGGAACACTGTTATCGGTGGGAAAAGGCACCTCGCCCTCGTTCGTCGAGTACAACAGCATATTCCCATACGGGGAGAGCAGCAGCGGCCCCTGCTGCGGGTCCTCATCCAGGATCTGCACCGGCGTTGTGGACGGGGGCGTGCCCAGATCGAGCACCCACAGGCCGTTCTGCACCGCCTCATGACTGCCACGATCATCCGTCAGCAGCAGGGTACCATCGTCATGTTTGTCGAGAGTATCAAGCATGGAGAAGACCCGGAAACAGGGGCAATTCTCCGCGGATTGCTCATACACGCGCACCGGATTGCCCAGGGGACCCGCGTAGGTATCTATCATGCCCTGCCCGTCCGCCGGCTCGGTCGTCCAGGCGATCCATTTACCATCGGTACTTAAATCCATCGAAGTGATCACAAAGTTGGGGGCCAGCGTCGTGATCTGCGTGGCCGTCCCGCTAAAGATATCGGTGAGCCATAGCCCATTCCCACTATACAGAAGCTGACCTGATGGGGTCAGGACAGGGCGCACAGCCTCGTTATACATGTAGCCAGGGGTGGTAAGCATGCGCGGTGATCCGCTACCATCCAGAGAGATCATATACAGGTTGTTCTGCTGCGGCTTATGTCGATCCTGCTGCTCGTAGATCACATAGTGGCCGCCAGGCAACTGCAAAGGAGCGGCGGCCACGTTATTTGGCGAGTAGACGGGGGGTACGGGTGTAGGCGTAAGGCTCAGATTCGGGGTAGACGTAGGCGCTGAGGAGGTCGGTGAAAGCTGGTCCGTTGGCGTGGGCGGCGTATGCGTGGCGGTAGCGGCAATGGTGGCCGCCCTTTGCCCAATCGGAGAGAGGCTATAGACCAGCAGCCCCGTAAACAAGGTGAGAAGCAAACAAATAAGAACGAGCAGGGAGATAGCCCCTACTGTAGAGAGCCGCGTATGCTGATCCCGTAGCGGTTGCGAAATATGTGGCAGCGGCTTACCTGGCGGGTCAATCACGTTCTGTGTCAATGTTCCTCCCTTCTGCTACACATGGGGCGAGGC
>JALYVR010000643.1:0-2948 GCA_030853145.1 Chloroflexota bacterium
TGATTGCGATGCGCGCCTCCCAGCGGCTCTGGGATCAGCGCATCGACCAGGCCGAGCGCCTTGAGTTCGCGGGCGCTGATGCGCATGGCTTCGGCCGCCTGCGGCGCGAAGGCCGTGTCACGCCAGAGAATGGAGGCGGCGGCCTCCGGGGGAGCCACGCTGTAGATGCTGTTCTCAAGCATCAGGATGCGGTCCGCGACGCTGATGGCCAGCGCGCCACCGCTGCCGCCTTCACCGATCACGGCGGCGATGATGGGCACGTGCAGACGCGCCATGATATACAGGTTGGCGGCGATGGCCCTGCCCTGCCCGCGCTCTTCATCGGCTAAGCTGGGGAAAGCTGCCGGCGTATCAATGAGGCAAATAACTGGGAAGCCGAACTTCTCAGCCTGCTCCATCAAGCGCACAGCTTTGCGATAGCCTTCGGGGTGCGACATGCCGAAATTGTGGAACTGCTTCTCCTTAGTATCGCGGCCCTTCTGGTGCGTGACCAGCATCACCGTCGTGCCATCCAGGGATGCCGGGCCCGCCATGATCGCGTGGTCATCACCGAAGGCGCGGTCTCCCCGCAGCTCGAAGAAATCATCGCACATCAGGCGAATGTAGTCGGCGCTATAGGGTCGATTTTTGTGGCGCGCCACCTGCACGGTCTGCCAGGCAGTGAGGTTCTGGTAGATCTCCTCGGTGCGGCGCTGGAGCTCGCGTTCGGCCTCCTGGAGCTGGGTATGCTCATTCGGTTTCAGGCGCTCGCCTTTGCGCTGTAAGGCGATGATCCTTTTCTCCAACTCGGCCAGCGGCTTCTCAAATTCCAGATCGTAGGCCATGCCCTTGCGTCCTCCCCTTCAGTCTGTCATGTGGGATTGCACATTCGCGGTTTGTAGCGTCGCCTTACTCTTGCTGCTCACACTCTCGCTCTTGCCGGCGCCTGGCGTGTACAAATGGAGCAGGCGAATAAAGATCGGCCGCAGGTCGCGTCGATGCACAACTACGTCGATCATGCCATGATTGAGCGCGAACTCGGAGTTCACCGTACCCTCGGGGAGCTTCACATGCATAAACTGCTCGATCACACGCGGACCCGCGAAGGCGATCAGTGCCCCCGGCTCAGCGATGATCACATCACCAAGCATCGAGAAGCTCGCTGTCACGCCGCCGGTCGTCGGATCGGTGATCAGGCTGAAGAAGGGTTGCTGCACTTCGCCCAGCTTCGCCAGCGCGGCGGAGGTCTTGGCCATCTGCATCAGCGAGTACAGCCCCTCCTGCATGCGCGCGCCGCCGGAGGTGGAGACGATCAGGACAGGCATGCGCCGCTTGATGCCCAGCTCAATAGTGCGGGTCACCTTTTCGCCAACGGCGGAACCCATGCTGCCGCCGATAAAACGGAAGTCCATCACCGCCAGCGCCAGCGGCATGGCTTCAATCGTGGCATGCCCGCTGACCACGCCCTCGTTCATGCCGACGTTCTTCCGCTCGTCCTCAAGCTTGGCGGCATAGGCCTGCGACCGGCTCACGAAGCGTAGCGGGTCAACCGAAATAATATCCGCGTCGGTTTCGACGAAACTACCAGGATCTACCAGCAGGGTGATGCGCTCGTGCGCAGACAGCTTGAAGTGATAGTTACAACGGGCGCACACCTTCAGGTTCTTTTGCCAGTCGCGCCCGTACAAAAGTTCCTTGCACTTTGGGCACTTGACCATCAGATTCTCCGTTACCGGCGGACCTGGCTTCTCCTGAGCGCCTGAGAACTCCTGAGCTGATGATGAGTTAGTAGCTTCTTTGACCATGAAAACACTCCCTCGTCAGTCTTGCGCAAAGAGCGCGGCCACAAAACTCTGCGGATCGAAAGGCGCGAGATCCCCCACCTTTTCCCCTGTGCCGGCGAACTTAATCGGCACGTCCAGGTCATCGGTGACGGCAAAGGCAAAACCGCCCCTGGCGGTACTATCCAGCTTAGTAATAATCACCCCGGTCAGGCCGATATCCTCGGCGAATTTGCGCGCCTGCATCAGCGCGTTCTGGCCGGTCGTTGCATCGACAACCATCAATAGTTCATGAGGTCCATCGGGCAAGAGTTTCTGGATAATCTTGTTGATCTTCTTTAACTCTTCCATAAGGTTGTACTTGGTATGCAGCCGGCCGGCGGTATCCACGATCAGCACATCACTGCCCCGGCTCCCCGCGGCCTGGATGGCATCATAGACCACCGCGCCGGGGTCAGATCCCTGGTTCTGGCTGATGACGGGCACTTCTACTCGTTCGCCCCAGACCTTCAACTGCTCGATCGCGCCCGCGCGGAAGGTGTCGGCCGCCGCCAGGATCACGTTATGCCCCTCTTGCTTGAGGCGATAGGCCATTTTGGCGACACTGGTGGTCTTGCCTGAGCCGTTGACCCCGATTACAAGTATCACGGTCAGAGGAGATTGCTTCGCATAGCGGATGCCGGCTGGTTTCCCCAGCAGCTTCACCAACTCCTCCTGGAGCGCGCGCCGTACCTGAGCGACGGTTTGCAGATTCTCCTGGGCGGCGCGCGCGCGCAGGTGCTCCATCAGCCAGGTCGTTGTGCTGGCTCCCACATCCGCGCCGATCAGCGTCTCTTCCAGGGTCTCCCAGAACTCTTCGGTCACAGGAACGGGAACGGGAGCAGGTTCCGCTTGCCTGAGAGCCGGCGTCTCTGTCTCCGCCTCTGTACCAGCAATGCGGTTGAAAAGCTGCCGGGTGCGACTCAGGCTGGCTTTAAAAGGATTAAAGCGCTGCTGCTCTGCCATGGCCTCTGCTCCTGCACTCTCTTGCGCTGCCACCGGGTTTTCGTGTTGCGTTTCGTCCTTAGGCTTCTGCCCAAAAAATCTATTGAGCACGCCAGCATTGACTCCTTCGACGTGTTGCGCCGTCTCTCATAGGCGTTGTCTATCTATTACTACAGCAATGTTTTGGGCTATTTGCTACCCATG
>JALYVR010000643.1:2958-3437 GCA_030853145.1 Chloroflexota bacterium
GCGTCACACTGGTCGCCTGATATCCTGAACTAATGCAGAGAGGGCCGTCTCACGTTATTGCTCGCCGTGAGATGCCCCCGCTCTACTAGTAAGGAAGAGAAAAGGCCCAAGGAAAAAGGAAAGGTTCTGCCTTCTGCCTTCTCTCTCGATTGCCCATGAGTATGCAGCATCACCGGGTCCATACCCCGTAGTTTACCAGCTATACCGGTAAACTACAAGCTTATGAGCGGCTACTGCGATACGTATGGAGCGACCCATCGCTGATAGGTTCGTTAATGATGATGTCCCCGTTACGGATCTTGATGTTGTACAGGCAAGAGGGATTGGTACAGACCCAGGCCTTGTACTCGATAGAAGCTCCCTGGCTACCGAAATCCGAAAGCGGAACCAGATCACCTTCACCACATTTGCGACACCGAGGAAAAGCGTTTTCCACGAAATCGCCTCCTTCCTTATCCCTGGAGGATAGTACTCACTCA
>JALYVR010000644.1 GCA_030853145.1 Chloroflexota bacterium
CGCCTGGCTGACCAGTTTTGTTTCCTGGAGTCTGTTGGCAGATACGCTCGTCCTTTTTCCGGCATACCAGACGATCCTGGAGCTTTCAGATGCAGCGTTGGCTGAGTTCTGCCCGGGATTGGGGCTTCACCACCTCGCTTCCCAGAGAGTGTACAGTATTAATCTGGCATGGTTCTCAAGGAAGGCCGGGAGCCAGGAGATGTGTCTGCATGTCCGGCTCTCTCACCCCGGGCATGTGGGGAACGGATACGATCGAGATACGGCATCTCTACCACGAGCATTTCATGGTCCAGACGCCTGAAGCGACTGCCGCTGCCCTCCAGCAAACCATCAAGCTCTGAAGGGTATCCATTGCAAACTTCACCAACATATCCCAAGTCTAACACAATGTTGATGATGTGGGATGAGCATGAGACCATTCTAATCCTGGGGCAAAGAGAGACGAACCATGTTATGGAATGGCCTTCGACTCAACTGGGGAAGCATTTCAACTTGACAAAGTACTCCATCCCCGGTTAGTTAAAATGGCCGATTGTGCAACACGCCTGGGTAGACATACTGCCTCTCTTGCCTTTTCGGTCGGCTTCAGATATAGTGTGAGCAGGACACATGTCCCCGTGACATACTGCCTCGTTTGATACGCGACATACTATGTCATGGGTACAGGAAAACCAGTGACATGCTCCCGTGGCGCTTCTAGAGCCAGTTTATAGCGAGCATACGGCGATTTTGCCACATTCTGCCTTCCAAGCAGGCTGTCGCGGGTTCGAGTCCCGTCTCCCGCTCTTATCACCCAGGAAGCCAGTTCGCAAGCGCCTTCACGGCAAGCAAGCAGTACTGGCTTTTTTCGTGGGCAGAACCAAAAAGCGTTTTGTGAGTTCCTGCCTCGTCAGGTAACAAAAAATGGAACGTCACGCTATACGTACCTGCAGTCATGTTATTGACGTGAGAGCTAAGAGTGACTCCTGCGGACAGGTAGCTCATGATCAAAATTGTAGTAGAGCGTCTGGTAGGCTTCTCTGAAGGCGATAACATCATCAACCACATCTTCTGGGTCAGCATGTTCAACAAGAATGCGTGCGATAAAGTCCGCGATCGTTTCCATTTCTGTTTCGTGCATGCCAAGACGGGTAATTTCAATGGCGCCAATACGTAGACCACCGGGACGGTCCCAATCAGCAGGTTGGTCACCCGGAATAAGGTTTTTGTTGGTGATAATATTTGCTTGCGCCAGACGATGAGCTACTACCAGTCCACCGCCAAACTCGCGAACGTTGGCGATCACTTGATGGGTTGTGGTATATCCCTTGTGGGCCCCCAGTATAGGAACACCACGACGGGCCAGGGCGGCTCCCAACGCTTGCGCATTGCGGACGATTTGTGCCATATATACCCGCCCATAGGCGATCATTTCGGCAGCCGAGACAGCCAGAGCAGCTACCCGGTTGACCTGGTGCGTTGCAGCCAGGACAGGGAAAATCGCATGGGTGAGCGGACCTGTTAGCTGTGAATCATTCCAGATCATGATGCCGCTCTGGGGACCACTAAAGGTTTTCCCGGCAGACCCGGTCAGCACGATTGCACCTTCACGTAAGGGATCTTGAAATTGACCTCCGGCGACCAGGCCCAATTGATGTGCGCCATCAAAGAAGACAGAGCCTCCCCACTCGGCAATACTGTCATGAATCGCTTGTAGCGGAAAAGGAAAGAGTGTCATCGAAGCACCTAATGCCACCAGTTTCGGGCGCACCAGTGGCGCTACCTTGCGGAAAAGGTCAAGATCGACTTCAAGTTCAATAGGATCAAAGGGGATGTCTACAATCTTCAAGCCACGCACGCCCGCTGGTCCATCAGAACGGTTGCTGGAATGCCCGCCCACCGACTGGGGAATGCTCATAATCACATCGCCTGGTTCGGTTAGTGCGCTATAGACGGCCAGGTTCCCAATCATACTTGCCACAAGGCGATGGTCGGCATAGTTAGCGCCAAAGGCTTTTTTCAGCAATTCAACACAGAGAGCCTCGATTTCATCAATATATTTGGTACCGGCAAACCAGCGGTTTACCGCGCCGATATGGCCTTCAGCAGCACGTGTACCCACTTCAGCCGCGAGGAGTGCTCTGACGGTTGGGCTAGTCGGCGCTTCGGGAGCGAGTAGATTAAGACAACGTTTCCCACGCCATTCTTCATTACGCGCAACTGCCGCAAGAACAGCTTCTTGCATCTCACGCGGAGATTGGCAGGCATCAAGTAACGCTCTTGTCTGGGCAAGAATGTGTGGATCGTGAACTTCGGTCTGGACGGTGGTATGCTCTTCATTTCCCATAGCGTGTCTCCTTTACGTAGCAAGCGGTGCTGTTTGCAGAACCTGGTTCACCTCTGGAGTAAGTTAACGGTACGCTTCTGACGTGCGCTTTCCTGTGCTGCTGCAATAATGCGGAGCGTCAGCAAGGCATCAACAGGGTCAACCGGTGCGGCTCCTCCTGTGACCAGCGCATCACGCAACCGTGCGTAGTAGCGTTCATAACTGCCGTTCAAGGTCTCCACTGCCCCGTCAAAATGTATGCCACCCACATCGGTAGACAGTCTACCCCACTGGTCACGCGGTTCCTGGCCCCACGCGGGGTCACCCGGCCGCTTACCGACGCGAAGTGCCTCTTCCTGCGGGTCCAGGCCCCATTTCTCATAGGCGCCACGCAGTCCATTCACGCGAAAGCGAGGGCCTGCAGTTCTCGCAACGACACTCATCCAGAGATGGGCGTGGACACCCTGCTCAAAGGTCAAGGCGACAAACGTATCATCGTCTACCTGGGCGCCTGGACGCTGGCGTTCCATCTCGGCATACACCTGCTGCGGTGGGCCAAATAGTTGAACGGCCTGGTCAATGAGATGGCTGCCCAGGTCATAGAGCAATCCGCCAGCATCCTCTACCGCCGCAGATTCGCGCCATGCCCCGGCACGCGGCTCGGCACGGTAGCGGTCATAGTGGGACTCGAAGCGCGTCACGCGACCGAGCAGACCGTCGGCCAGGAGCTGGCGGACTGTGAGAAAGTCGTTATCCCAGCGCCGGTTCTGAAACACCGTCAACAGCTTGCCCATTTGCTGGCTGACCGTAAGCAACTGCTCGGCCTCGGCGACCGAAGCCGCCAGAGGTTTATCAATCACGACAGGCAGACCTGCATGCAGGGCTGCTATACCCAGTGGCACGTGCGTGCGATTGGGGGTTGCGACCACGACCAGATCATAGTGGGAGGCTTGCGACCAGAGCATATCCGCAACAGGAAGAATCGCGGCTGCGGGATAATCCTGCCGAGCCTGCTGTTGCCGGGCAGGCGAACTCGTCACGATTGCCGCGACGCTCATCCCCGCGGTGGCGGCGATAAGAGGAGCGTGAAAGACTGAACCCGCCAGTCCATAGCCGATAAGCGCCACAC
>JALYVR010000072.1 GCA_030853145.1 Chloroflexota bacterium
CAATATAGTAGAGGCCCGAGCCTGGTTCATAGAATTCTCTGCTGAGATGGCCGTGCAGCATCTCCGTTATTTTGCGGGCCTGCCCATTCGTGAGCAGCAACGCGTTGCGTGGTATGTTGAATTCCAGGCAGCCCGAATCGGCATTGGGGCCGGTGATATCTTGCGGTACCGGGCCGCACTCGTAGGTAGCGAGCTGACCCAGCGTGAAGTCTGGGAAATCCCATGTGGGAATGGACTGGCTCAGGTTCGGGCTGAAATTCTGATACGCGAGTAGTGCCTGCGTAGGATTGGTGTAGGGCTGCGTTGGGCCATTCAGGGACGCTGTGATCGTTGAAAGCGCCTGCTCCAGGTGGTGATACTCGTCCATAACTTGCTGGCTCTCCTGGCGCGAGCCAAATTTGCCGTACAAAAATTGATAGTTCCGCTCGTTGAGCGAGATCTGCAAGAGGGTGGCGTCCTGGTCGGCGATATCGTAAAACTGTTGCCGCTTCAGGTTAAGCAAGCCGTCGGTATTTACCAGGATGCTGAGCAATTGTTGTAGCTCGTTCGTATCAACCTTGCCCTGTCGCATGTCCAGTCCGGGACCCAGGATATAGGTGCCATCACCATAGATGCTGATCTGGGGGCTGAGATCTAGCGTGCCCATATGTCCGCCGCCGCGAAATGTGCGGATGAG
The DNA here is from genome assembly GCA_030853145.1 of Chloroflexota bacterium. Lineage (GTDB taxonomy): Bacteria > Chloroflexota > Ktedonobacteria > Ktedonobacterales > Ktedonobacteraceae > JALYTT01. Next base: position 677 of record JALYVR010000072.1, read on the forward strand.
CACATCTTGCGCGCTGATGCTGTAACTGATGGTGTTATTCGCGATGTGCTGCTGCGGGTGGGCCGTGCCGCTGGCTGGCTGTGTATTGCCGGTACAGGAGGCGAGCAGAATGCCTAACAGGCAGAGCATCGCGAGGATGCTTGCTGCTGTGAAGGCTTTGCCGCGCCCTGCGCGCGCTCGTCTATAGAGGGTAGCTGCCGTGCTCTCCCCAGTGTGCGCGTTCAATGAACGTCTATACATTGTGTCTCCGAAAATAGCGCTCTCGACCTGTTTTCTTTAGTATAGTAGTCGTATGCCAGGGAGCGCCAGCCGCCCTATGCATGAAAGCGATAGCCAATCATCTTATACATGAGTTTGGCAGCCAGGAAGTCAGCTCGCGTCTGCCCCGCCATCGGGCAGAGTTCGACGACATCCATGCCGACGATTGTGGTGCGCCGGCATATCTCGCGGAAGAGGTCGAGCAATTGATACCAGTGTAGCCCCCCCGGCTCCGGCGTGCCAACTGCCGGCATCTCGGCGGGATCGAGCGCGTCCAGGTCGATAGTCACGTAGGTATGTCGCGTCAGGCGTTCCCAGGGGATCACAGCACTGCCCCGTGCTATCTGGTGACCCCAGACAATGGCGACATCGGGCCTGCTCTTCATAAACTCGGCCTCTTCGGGACTGAAGCTGCGAATGCCGATCTCGGTTAACGGTATCCCCATCTCTACCACACGCCGCTCGATGCAGGCGTGGGAGAGAGGCGTCCCTTCGTATTCGCTGCGCAGGTCGCCGTGCGCGTCAATATGTACAACGGTTAGATCTGGAAAATAATCACGCACGGCGGCAATCGGGGGGGCCGACAGGGAATGCTCGCCACCGATAATGAAGGGGAGCTGCCCGCGCTGCAGGACCTCACGCGCGGCCTCCCCGGTGACTTTGAGGGCCGTGGCATGATCCATGCCGCTGTAATCGAGAGCAGGGCGCGTCCACACTCCTACTTCAATAGGGTAGGTATCAAGCTCTTCGTCGTAGAGTTCCATCTGGCTGGAGGCATTGAGGATGGCCTGCGGCCCATGCCGTGTTCCCTCCATATAGCAGACACTGTACTCCATAGGGGCCGGGATAATGGTCACGCGCGCCGTCGCCGGATCGCAGTGCGGCGCATCAGGTGCCCCGAATTGAGTGACGGCTTCATCATTCATATAGCCATAATCCTTCTATGTCCTGAGATCTTCGCTAATGCGTCCCAGGCGAGGCCTGGCCACTCTAACATAATCACTGGTCTTCAAAACCATTGAGCGGTCCAGGCGCGCCGCGTTGAAATAGATCTCATCGTTTTCAAGAAGTGTGGGATCGACAAACAGTTCCAACTCCGGGTTGAATGAGAATGGCAGGATAGTACCTGTTACGCTACCTGCCAGCCGTTCGGCACTGTCCGTTGAAGCAAAGGCGACATAGGAACCCTGCATCAACGCCTTGACGGCTGGCAGGTTCACACGCGCATCGCCTGGGACGACCGCCAGGATATATCTGGTAACTTTCTTGCCGAGTTTGACCATTAGGATAATGCACTTCGCTGCCTGCGAGAGCGTGTTCCCGCGCATTGAGCTGACGATCTCTGTTCGCCCCTCTGGCTCATGGTCGATCAAGCGATACGACACGCTATGTTGATCGAGAAAGGCGATAAGTTGGGTGTAGGTGTCTTGCGAATCCATCTGCGTTGCGCTACTCTCCTTTAGTGTAGACATTGATCCAGTATATCATAAGGTAGTCGGGTTCCTACACGGGGTGGTGCTTGAAGTCGATCTCTCTGGCGCCTTTGCGCAGGCTCTCCAGGAGTTGCCAGCGGTGCTCGATCTTATATGTGGTTCAGACTTGATAGACAAAAAAGAAAGGCGAGGAGAGAGCCTCTATGTCGAACTCTCCTCACCCTCCGGCAGGTCGCTTGACCGCAGGCATATGCCGCGGTCGCCGTTTCTTGCCTTTAGCGCACCTCCTGGAGCCGGCTGGCCCTGCGTGCCGTCATGGCTTCTGCGTAGCGCGCAGGATCGGGCGACTCAGGACGCAGCGAACGGTTGCCGCGTACGACGAAATGCGCCTCTACATCCTCGCTCTGAAACATCTCCTTCGCGAAGGCGATGGCCTCTTGCTGGCTAAACTCCTTGCATGAGCAGATGTCGATATCGACCTCGCCGTATTCAGGCCACGCGTGCAGACTGATATGGCTCTGGGCGATGACGACAAAGCCCGAAAGGCCGGCGTCCAGCGGGTTTGAGGTCTCAATATCATAGAGATGTACCGGACTGACCTTCTCCATCTCCACCCTGCCAGGGTATTCATCCAGCACACGCCGGATCAACGTCTCATTGCTCAGTACCTGCCGGTCGCAACCGTACAGTTCCAGCATCAAGTGAACAAGCATCAAACATTCTCCTTCTGATTTCAACTAGTAACTTTACAAACCACTGCTCTTAGCACAGGTGGTCTCTATCAGGCACGCTTTTTTGCGCACAGATGTCATTATACATTAGGTTGTCAAGCTAATGCCAAGTCACGTTCAACGCTTGCCATCTAATGCGCAATCAAGCTTGCATGTATGCCAGAGGAGTCTGTCTATCTAATGTAGGATGTCTGCTTGTGATTAGATTGAGGAAACGCTAAGGCCGTGTTTCTTTTCCTGCCATATAGGCCTCTTTCAGCTCTTTTAAGAGCATATCACGCTGGCTAAACAGCTCTTTACGCGGGCGGGGGGGAGCCTTACTGACGGCATAGGCGGTCAGCAGCGGTACAGCAATAGTCGAGTCTCCGTAGATAACCGTGGTGCTTTTCAGTTGAGCCGGCTTAATCTTGCCCCAGGAGACGGCTTCGGAGGGGGTGGCGCCGGAGAGGCCACCCCAGTGGGGCGCGTCGGCAGTGATCTGAATGAAGTAGTCGTGCCCGCCCTTCTGAATGCCCAGTACCTCCCACAGTTGTGGCTGCGTCTGCAAATAGAAGTTCTTGGGACTGCCCCCACCCAGGATAATCACGCCGTTGCGCGTGGCGTGATGCACGATCGCCGTGGTCTCGTTGACATCGGCCAGGGGATCAAGTGTGAGTTGGCTGCCATCCAGCGCGTTGCGGGCCACGTTCATGCCTATCGACGAATCGCCGGGCGACGAGGTATAGATCGGCACGTTCCAGGCCGCCGCCTGAGCCAGCACCGAATATTCCGGTCGCACTCCAGCTTTGAGCAGTTGCATGCCAAGGTGATGATGCAGTTCCGATGTTGAGATGGGTCGCTCCGGCAGACTCTTCAAGCACTCGCGCACAAAGGCGTCGGTATCGAGCAGCACTTTGTCTTCAAAGAGGATGTCGTAGATCCGAATGACGCCCTCTTCCTGTAGTTTGGTATCGTCCAGCCGGAAGTCGCCCTGGTGCAGCGCCATCGCCAGCGCGTGGTGCATGTCGTGATACAGGTTAGCGCCAGTGCTGATGATGAAATCGATGAAGCCGTACTCCATGAGCGTGATGACGCAGCCGCCCAGGCCGGCCGGCGTCAGCGCCCCCGCCATCGTAAGGCCAACCGTGACATCGTTGGCAGGCGCGAGCATCTCTTCAACGTACAACTGCGCCGCCTCGTGCAGTCGCGCCGCGTTGTAGGCCTGGAATTGCTCATCGATCAGTTCCGCGACCGTCATATCAGGTCGCACCCGGTGCGGCAAAATCTGTGGGCCGCTCAGGTACTCGCTCTGTGTGGGGTGATCGTGGCTGTCTGCTATGTGCTGGTCATGATGGGTCATGAACGTGATTATCCTTTCTGTTCTGTATAGGGCAAATTAGTCATCCTTCTTAGCTGCGCGATTTATCGCGCGTGGCTACCATGTCGTCGAGTCAGCCGATGCGCGATAAACGTGTGCAGCTACGAAGGGCGAGTAAGTCTTGCGAAGTGGTGATTGTATGCACGCCACCGCCTGTATTTTACCACTGTAGAGAAGGGAGACTAATGGCCAGTCAATGGCCCTATGTGTAGTGGCCCTCCCTTGCGGGGGCCATGCTTACGCATTAGAGGTACAGCTCAAAGCGCTTGCGTGCCAGGTTGGCGATCCCTTCGGCCGCTGTGTAGCGTGTCCACCACCAGCGCATTTCCGAGGGATATTCAGGTCTCTGCTCGGCAATCGCGCGCGCGAAACTACAGGCCCCGTAGACAAGCGAGCGGAAACGGATGCTAGCGGGCAGGCGGTCCAGTTCCACCGGAGTCAGTACATGGTACTGGCAATAGCCATCGATGACCGCGTTGATCCGCTCGCTGTCGAGGTGGCTCTCTCCTGTTGCTAACGAGGAGGGCTGGCTGGAAACTAGCAAGAAGCCCACATCGATCACCGCTGTCCCCAGCCCGGCCCCTTCCCAATCGATCAGCATCATCTTCCCCGTAGGTGTGCGCACGGCGTTAACGAGGTGGCAATCGTTGTGGATGATGACCGTGGGCAGGCCCTCGCAGTGATCAATGCTGTGTATCGCCTCTACAAGCATCTGATAGCGCGATACGAGATCCTGTGGGACCTGGTGCGTGACCCCGGTAAGCTGTGAGAGCGCATACGCCAGTTCCGGCGCCGGCAACATCTCCGCCACAGGTAGTTCAGTTGAGGTCACCGTTTCCAGCGCGTGTAGCCGCCCAAGTTGCGCACCGAGTTGCTGGAGGGTGGCGGGCGCGTTGTCAGCCTCCGAGCCATCGATAAAGGTTGTCATAAGCAACTGCCAGCCATCATGCATAACCAGGGATTCGTTGTGTAGATCCCGCACCACGCGTTCCGCCGGATACTCGTGCCGTTCAAGGAATAGCAGGAGTGTCGCGAGAGCAAGCGGGTTGGCGGTATTGCTGTCAGCTTGATGGTATGCTCGCAACACCCATCGCTCTCCACCAGGTTGTTCCACGCTGTAAATGCGCTTGCCTGTAGAGCTAAAGAGAGGTGCTAAGGACGCTACTTGTATGCCATAGCCCTGCACTATGAGATCTGTCAGGATCGTTGCTTCGTTCATGCCTGCATAGTATCACGTGTCAGCCATGTTTGGATCTGCTCTATGCAACGAGAGATTTTTCGTGAACCTGCGACGTATATATACAGAGTGAATAGAATGCATCTCCCTCATTATAGGATGGTAGCACATCTTCCAGCGAGAATACAGGCGTGTGGGTCTGTGAAAGCGAAAAAAGATGGACCAGGCTATGCATGGTATCGAGATCTTCTGTGCCGACTGTGGCGCCCTGAATCAGCAGCAGGGCGTAACCTGCTTTGCCTGCGGGGCATTGCTGCCTGCCGATGCCGCCGCCAACTATATTGATCCCGATCAGTTTATCCCTGGCAACCTCTTCAAAGGGCGCTATCGTATCTTGAGCCAGGTTGGTAGCGGCGGCTTTGGCGCCGTCTACAAGGCCAGGGATATCCGAGAGAATGACCGGTTGGTTGCTATCAAGGCGATTCACCTGCGGGGCCTCAAGCCACGGGAGGTGATCGAGGCTACCGATACCTTCAACCGCGAAGTAATGATGCTCAGCAGTCTGGATCATGTCCACCTGCCTCATGTGTATGACCACTTTACCGATACTGAGCATTGGTACCTGGTGATGGAGTTCATCGAAGGCGAAACGTTGGAGGCGTATCTCAGCCGGGCTGCTGTGCGTAATTCCACCTCGCTGCGTGGAGCGCCGCTGCAAGACGTGCTCAATATAGGCATCCAGCTTTGTACCGTGCTCGACTATCTGCATACGCGCCACCCGCCCATCGTGTTTCGCGATATCAAACCATCCAATGTCCTGCGTATGCCGGACGGCCACATCTACCTGATCGATTTTGGCATTGCGCGCCACTTCAAGCCGGGCCAGGCGCGCGATACCATCGTGCTTGGCTCCCCAGGCTATGCCGCTCCAGAACAGTACGGCAAGGCGCAGACCACGCCGCGCTCGGATATCTATAGCCTGGGCGCGCTGCTTCATCACCTGTTGACGGGTAGCGACCCCATGGATAACCCGTTTCATTTTGCGCCGCTGCGTGCAAGCGACGCGTCGCTGTCGCTCGAACTAGATGCGCTCATCGAGCAAATGCTCAGCCTCGATGCCAGCAAGCGCCCGGCCAGTATTCGCGTCGTCAAAGAGACGCTCCAGCAGATCGCGCGCCGCGTGCAGGTAAAGCAGCGGCTCGCCGTCTACGCCTCCTATGGAGCGAACGCGGCGGTCCACGTTGCGAGTCCTCCTGTACCGCCCGCGTCCCCCTCGCGCAGGCGTTTTGTGCCTGCACGCCGTATGGTGCAGCGCGCGGCTCTGGCGGCTTTCACGATGCTGATGATCGTGGGCCTCTGTTCATTTATGTTCAATATGTCACATCCTCCCATTATTGATCCTGGCCCTCATCAAATCTCGCCTGCCGATGTGCAGGTATATCATATGCCTGTCATCAGCACGACGGGCGATATCGCGACGCTCGATCCGGCCCTTGCCTCAGATGCGCAGTCGCTCAAGGTGGCGGCGATGCTCTACACTGGCCTGGTGGGCTTGAATACGCAGTTACAGGTTGTCCCGGAGCTTGCCACTTCCTGGAGTGTGTCATCTGATGGTCTCCATTGGACCTTTTACCTGCGTCCAGGCCTGAAGTTCAGCGATGGCACGCCGCTCACCTCTGCCGATGTGGCCTACAGCCTCAATCGCGCGCTCGCGCCGGTCACTAAATCGGCGGGCAGTCTGACTTACCTGGGACTGATCAAGGATGCCGGTAGCCTCCACGCCGGGCGCATCTCTACCCTCATCGGCGATAGCATCACGACGCCCGACCCTGCTACCCTCTCGATCACGCTCACGTCGCCGGGGCAATACTTTCTCACCGCCCTGGCTTATCCCTGTTCCTATGTTGTGGAGCGCAGCCTGATCACGAAGTACGGGGAAAGATTCACGGATCACCTGGAAGAAGGTGGTGGAGATGCGCCTTTTAAAGTCCAGCGCTATGCACATAGAAGTGGTCTCACGCTTGTAAAGAATCCTGACTACTATGGTCCCCTTGCTAAATTGTTCCAGATCGTTATCTCGTTCTATACAGACGTAGAAACTGTCTACCAGGACTATCTGGCGGGGCGGCTTGATGAGACCCCGGTCCCCCAGGCGAACGGGAGTCGGGACCAGGGGCGCGACGATCTTCACCAGGCTCCACAACTGACGACGTACTACTATGCGATGAACTACCTGGTGAAACCGTTTGACAACATCCATATTCGCCAGGCCTTAGCGATGGCACTCGAAAGAAATACGCTTGCCGGTATCGTCTGGAAAGGTAGAGTCCTGCCAATAGATACCCTCATCCCACGTGGCTTAGAGGCCTATTACCAGATGCCTAGTGGATTTGCTGGGATACTTAATAGCGACCCTATCAGGGCCAAAATTCTTCTCCAACAGGGAATGTCGGAAGAGGGCTACAACAACCTCGAGCAGTTACCCGCCATCACTTTCACCTATCATAGTACTTCGCCAGCAAGCGATAAAGAAGTCACCGTTGATCTACAAATGTGGCAGAGCGTTCTGGGCGTACGAGTCCACGCGGACCCGGTTAAGGACGGTGACAGGTTCGCCCGCGAAGTTTCCCACTCGGCTCACAACAGCCATGGTCTGCAAATGTGGGCTGACAGTTTTACTGTTGATTATCCCGATCTGCAAGATGTGTTGACGCGCCAGTTCGACAAGAATTCTCCCTATAACACCGTGAACTACGGCCAGAACACTTCTTCGGATGCGGGCCAGCAGCAGGACATTCAGCGGCAATTAGAAGCCGCCGATCTCAATCCCGACGCGACCACACGCCTACAAGCGTACCAGCAGGCTGAACAGCAGGTACTCAACGATGTTGCCTGGCTGCCCATGTTCCAGGCGACCGGCGATGTGCTGGTACAATCGCATATTCAGGGCATGTTGTTAGGTGCGGTCCCGTTCATCTTTCCTGATGATTGGGGGAATATTTATATCGACCCCCCTCAAGGATGAATCAATGGCCCTGGACGCGATGATTGCGCCCAGGGCCATTAAGCGTATTGGAAGCGGACGCGATCAATCGCGTCTCTACTCGATCATCGAGCGGCGTATCTCGATAATCTGGTCGCGCAACTGGGCGGCTTTCTCGAAGTCGAGCTGCTTGGCGGCGCCGCGCATCTGCGATTCGAGGTCCTTGATCAGGCGCAGGGCGTCCTCGCGTGGGATACCGGCCAGGGCCACGGCGACGGCTTTGCCGTCGGCGGCCTCCCCGCTGCTGCCGCTCATGGCCTTGATGCGTTCGGAGAGCGACTTGACATCCTTCTTGATGCCGCGAGGCGTGATGTTGTGGCTCTCGTTAAAGGAGACCTGCAAGCCGCGGCGGCGATAGGTCTCGTCGATGGCGCGGCGCATGGACTTGGTCACGATGTCAGCGTACATGATCACGCTGCCTTCGACGTGACGGGCGGCGCGCCCGATCATCTGGATCAGTGAGCCTTCCGAGCGCAGGAAGCCTTCTTTATCGGCGTCGAGAATGGCCACCAGCGAGACCTCTGGCAGGTCGAGACCCTCGCGCAGGAGGTTGATGCCCACGACCACATCATAGACGCCCAGGCGCAGGTCGCGCAGGATCTCTATGCGCTCAATGGTGTCGATCTCGGAGTGCAGGTAGTGGACCTTGATGCTCAGTTCTTGCATATAGTCAGCCAGGTCTTCCGCCATCTTCTTGGTGAGGGTGGTGACCAGCACGCGCTGTTTCTTCTCGACGCGGGCGCGAATCTCGGCCAGCAGGTCGTCGATCTGGCCCCTGGTGGGTCGCACGCTGATCTCCGGGTCGATCAGGCCGGTTGGGCGAATGACCTGCTCCACAACCGCGTCGCTGTGCTCGTACTCGTAGGGTCCTGGCGTGGCGGTGACAAAGAGGGCCTGGTTGATCTGGCGCTCGAACTCCGCGAAGGTCAGCGGGCGGTTATCCATGGCCGAGGGCAGGCGGAAGCCGTAGTCGACGAGTACCTGCTTGCGCGAGCGGTCGCCGGCGAACATGCCGCGCACCTGTGGCAGCGCGACGTGCGACTCGTCCACCACCAGCAGGAAGTCATTGGGCAGGTAGTCCATCAGCGTCCAGGGCTGCTCGCCTGCTCCCCGGCCTGCCAGGTGTCGTGAATAGTTCTCGACGCCTGAGCAGAAGCCGGTCTCGCGCATCATCTCCATATCGAAGTTTGTGCGCTGCTTCAGGCGCGCCGCCTCCAACAGTTTGCCCTCGCTGTTCAGCGTCTCCAGGCGCTCCTCCAGCTCGGCCTCGATGGCCTCGATGGCCTTGTTCAGCCGCTCCTGTGTGGTGACCCAGTGCTTGGCGGGGTAGATATCCAGGCGCTGGCGCGTGCCCAGCACTTCGCCCGTCAGCGGATCGATCTCGGTCATGCGCTCGATCTCGTCGCCGAAGAACTCGATGCGTACCGCCATGTCTTCATAGGCTGGAAAGATTTCCAGCACATCGCCGCGCACGCGGAAGCGTCCGCGAATAAAGTTGGCGTCGTTGCGCTCATACTGGATCTCCGTCAGGTGGCGCAAGATACGGTCCCGCCGTCGCTCCTCGCCCATCTTGAGGGTCAGCGTGACCTCGCCGTATTCCTCCGGGCTGCCCAGGCCATAGATGCAGGAGACCGAGGCCACGATCAGTACATCGTGCCGCTCGAACAGGCTGCGCGTGGCCGAGAGGCGCAGCTTCTGGATCTCCTCGTTGAGCATGCTCTCTTTCTCAACGTAGGTGTCGGTGCGTGCGATGTAGGCCTCTGGCTGGTAGTAGTCGTAGTATGAGACAAAATACTCGACGGCGTTATTGGGGAAGAACTCTTTGTACTCGCTGTAGAGCTGCGCCGCCAGCGTTTTGTTGGGGGCCAGCACTAGCGTTGGCCGCTGAATCTGCTCTACGACCTTGGCCACGGTATAGGTCTTGCCGCTGCCTGTCACCCCCAGCAGCGTCTGCATGGTCTGCCCTTTGTTGATGCCCTCGACCAGTTGCGCGATGGCATCCGGCTGGTCGCCTGTCGGCTCAAATGGTGCTTCTACCTTAAATTCTGGCATGGCGCTCTATCCTCAAGCTATCTTTCGATGAGACAGTTTAGAATATCTTTTCCAATATGTGCTTCATTATACCACGTCATCGCTGCGTTCCGCGTAGCGAAGCCCTCTCTGATGCCGAAACAGAGGCCAGGTTTCCCGTAGCGCGTGGCTTGCCTCGCTGTCCTGGGGGGTTACAGGACGGCGAGGCAAGCCAGACTCCTACGTGGAGGGGGATGTACCTGACTTGAGCATCTTGATCATCGTGAAGATCGGCGTCCCATACAGGTCATGAGGGTCTTCATCGATTCGCTGGAACCCGTAGCGCTCATACAGGCGAATGGCGCGCGCGAGAAAAGGCGTCGTGCCCAGGAACAGTCGTGAGCAGCTATGTGCAGTAGCGAACTCCTCTGCCTGCTCCAGCAGGCGGGTACCTATATTTTGTCCTCTTGCACCAGGCAGGATGGCCATGCCTCGGATGTACACTACCTCGCCCTTGATGAAAGCAGAGACAGTGCCTACGATGGCGCCGTCCAGGAGCGCCACCCACACCGGTCCTTCGCTCATCCGGCGCTGAACCTGTTCCTGTTGAGGAGTAGTGGCGGCAAATCCTTCCCGGGTGTAGGCAGGCTCATACTCTACGAATGACGCCAGGAGCACGGATGCAATCGAGACGGCATCATCGGCTGTCGCTCTGCGTATTTCAGGTTGCCTGGCTTCGCGACCGCACAATAAGGCTCGTACCGTCATCAACGTCTGCCCAAGCTTATTCTGGCCGCTTCCATCGGCGCCACAACCCCAGTAGTAGTCTCTGGGAGCCTTCTCAACCACCTCTTCCTCCCCGGTAGCAAGCAAGATCGCACGAATGTCGGCATGGGTCTCGAACTTCCGCAGGACGCCCTGGAGCATCACCTGATCCTTGACCTCCTCCCAATCTACGCGCAGAGGGAGATCGCGCCTCCTGCCCATGTTTGCCGCCCCTTTCGGAGTAGAGGCCAGGCGTACGTGGTCTATAAATGGTGTGCCTGCGAATTTCTGTGCTTGAAAGTAATGCTCGCTTGTAGGCCACCAGGCGCCATCAAGCTCGAAGCCGTGCCGTGAGAAATTCGAGAAACAGCCATAGGGTTTCTCGTCTGTTTTATAGAAGAAAATGGTCATCTTACTCCCCTTTCACTGATATCGCATAGCTCTCTAGCTATTCTTATACATCATCTGACTTCGGTAAGCAAACAAAAGCCTCGTTTCATTCAGCCCTATTTCAGGAAAGACGGGTATTCTTCAGGCAGAGAGCGCTGTAATCCAAAAAGGAAAAGAGGAGAAACTCATGCTTTCCCGATGTCTCTTTCCGCGCCTGACTCGTATGTCACTGATTTCTTTAGCAAGTTGTGCCTGCCTGCTGGTCGGGGTGCTCCTCACAGGTTGCGACTCTGCCAGCACGGTTGTCTCACGCGCTACGCCCACCGCAACGACTGCCAGCACGGTTAGCTCACATGCCATGTCCACCGTAACGACTGATCTCACGCCTGTCACAGCGCCACTGGCTTCGCCACCACAAAATTGCGCCCTGAGACCCCCGCCCCAGGAGCAGCACCTTGGCGACCTGGGAGGAAATACCAACGTGCGCCTGGTCGGAGGCGGACCCTTCTGGATCTATAGCATCTTCTACCCAAGGGTCCTCCACCTGGCTCAGTATGGCTCCCAGCAGTGGCCGATGACAAAAATGGTCGTGGAGGTTGGGCCAAACTATAGTCAGCCAGTCACGTTGCGCCTCCGTGAGATGCAGACGGGAGCTTTGGCCTGGTGGACAGATGGCCAGATGCCGCCGAGAGCCGCCACCCGCGTGCTGGTCCTGAACCCCCAGACGGATACGCAGGATGTTGGCGCGGTTGCCGGGGTGCCAGACGTTCCACATGGGGCAGCGGCCCCTGGCTGGAAAGAATGGGGGATCTTCCCCTTGTTCTCAGTCGCGGGCTGTTACACACTGGAGGTAAGCTGGTCTGGCGGCTCCTGGCAAAGCAGCTTTGCTGTTGGGAACTAGCCTGGGAACATGGCGCCC
>JALYVR010000645.1 GCA_030853145.1 Chloroflexota bacterium
GAGACGCTCAATGATCCGACGGGACGCATGTTTGCCTGTCCCCATTGTGGTGATCCTGGAGTGAAACTTCCCCCCCCAAGTAAATCTGGCGGTGGGGGCAACAAGGTGGCGGTCATCCTTCATGAAAGGATCTTTCAGTGATGTCACTGCCGATTGAACGTGAATTATCAGATGAGAACTCTGCTTTGCTGGAGACTCGTCAGCTTGGGAAGCCTGTGGGCATCTATCCGGTGAGGCCGCTGTATATGCGGACCATGCGTGTCGGTGCTCTCTTTTCTCTTGGATTAGGGATAAGCCTACTCATTTTCTTGTCCTTGATCAGTATCATACAATGGCCACGTGAACAAGCAAACGAGTTGCCTGGCATTGTCATCGTTAGAGTTCCTCTGCTTCTCAGTTTGTCAATTTTTCTCTTATTTGTGGGAGTGTTTCTTCTTCGTGTTGAGATCCCACGGGCCCGAAAAGTGTGCATTATTGCGTGCGAACACGGCTTGCTCTTTGTCGGAAAAGGGGCCGGAAACCAGGGCGTTGAAGCGCTCCATTGGTCGGATATTCTGACTATCAGGACGTTTAAGAATCCGTATGGGAAGTATATAATCACATATAAAGACAATAAGGTAATGTCTCTTGATAGCATATATCAAGATGTTGATGAGCTTATCGAAGCAGCCAGGTTACGAATTGAAAGAGTATAACAACACAGAATCCAGGGGATGATGGTCTCCTCATCATCGCCTGTTCCGCTCCCGTGAGATTGCGCTATCGAACCAGGATTACGCTGCCTTTACCCAGCAACTGGCTTCGCAGATCATAGAAAGGACAGGTCTTCCTCTCTACGATCTGCGTTTAGCAAAGCCTCCATCCAGGTAAGCATGCTGCTCCATGTGATCATTAGCTTTATCGCTCGTTGATCTCGCCCTGCGCGTAGAGCCAGCGCATAAACTGCAAGTATGGATCGTCGGTTGTGCGCTGCCGCACTTCGGCGTTCTCGTAGAGATGGTCGCGCATATGGAGGATCTTGACGGCCTCCTCCCACACAAAACCCATTTCGGCAAGCTCATCCAGTAATAGCTGGTTTGCCGGGGTGCATACAGTAGCGATATCGGGTTCGGCCTGCCAAATAGTCGGCTCATTATATTCTGGAAATCCAGCAGGCATGGGCTGTTGTGCATTGGGCATACAAGTATCTCCTCACAAAATCATCAGCAGGGCGAGAGACAAGCCAGCGCCCCGGCGCGCACTGGCCAGCGAGAGGGCTGCTGTGTCAGCAGGCTCTCCTCTGGCGCGTGTATAGCATTCTCTATCGGTTGCCATAAGTGCTTCCATAGGATGCATGCAGCCCTCTCTGACACTTTCGGGACCTTTGACTGCTCGATCAGCGACTTCTGTCAATATCTGGCATAGCGAAACCCTACTACACTGTACCTTATAGGCAGGATGCGGGGTCTTGTGGATTACAGGAGCGGGTGCAGGGAGAGGTGGTGTACCTCATGTGGATTACAGGAGAGGGCACGGAGAGTTTATCTGCCTCAAGGAGCATAATAGGATGAGTGTATCTACCGCGATGCGTGAGGTATGGATAGAGTTTGCCGCCACGAAATCGCCGGAATTGCGTGATGAATTGATAGAGGCTTACGCGCCGTTTGTACGTTATATAGTTGGGAGGATGGGCATACCGCCGACGAGCATGTTGGAGCCAGACGATCTGATCCACTATGGTATGATAGGTCTGATGAAGGCCATGGATCGTTTTGAGCCGGCGCGTGGCGTTCACTTTGAAGCCTTTGCCACCGCGCGTATCCGCGGCGAGGTCATCGATCAGTTGCGCAGCCTCAACTGGCAGCCGCGCTCGGTCATGACCCGTATCCGGCAGATTGAATCGACGATGGCCGAACTGGAGCAGCAGTTGGGGCGTTCGGCGGGTGAAGAGGAGGCGGCGCTGGCCCTTGGGGTCTCGATTGAGCACTACCGGCATATGTTGACGGAGGTGGGCCTGACGGTTCTCTCGCTCGACGCGCCGCTGAACGCTGTAGGGCGCGATGATGAAGCGGCTTCATTGGGCGATCTCCTCGAAGATCAGACGCTACCCGGAACCTCCGAGCAGGTAGAGCATCAGGAGATGCTGGGTCTGCTCAGCGAGGCCATCGACCTGTTGCCCGCTCGCGAGCGCCTGCTGCTGGCCTTATACTATCAAGAAGAGCTGACCATGAAAGAGATCAGCAAAGTCATGGAGGTCTCCGAGTCGCGCATCTGCCAACTTCATATGCAGGCGGTGCTGCGCCTGCGTGGCAAGCTAGAGATTGACGAACCGGTTGCGCAAGCCGCCAAAGGTACCCAGCCGCCTACGCATACCCGTGGTTCTCGCCAGAAGGTGCATACTGTATCATAGTAGTAGGAACATATGCAGCCATTCCCTATTGCCAGGGTTGCATGATGCCGATACTAAAGGGGTGAGGTTGGGTAGCATGATTTGTGGCGTATATATGATACTATCAGGCGGTGAAAACATATGAAGATCAGGAATTCAGGCGTTCGCCTTCAAGTGAAGCGCGCGAGAACCAGGCAGCATGAGCCGGAGCAATCGAGGCCGGCTGGGGCTTTCTCGTGGGAGGGGCGCATCGCCTTTTCAGAAAATCAGTCAGCGTTAGAACGGGGTATCAGAGCCGCCCGGCGTTCTTCGAAGGAGCGGCTCGCGCGTATTGAAGAGCTGCGTATGCAGGTAAAAGCTGGCACATACGTGGTGGATAGTCACGCCCTGGCCGAAAAAATGCTGAGTATGGGCCAGGAGTCAACCTGGGATAGCCCGGCTCCTGATACTACATAGGACGCTACATGATACAATGATGCTAACAGATACCTGTTGTGTTCATGTATTACGTCTCAAGGGAGCAGTGTTTTTCTAGTACATTGCTCAACAATGTTAAAAATTATGTTGATGTTTAGCTTAAGAGGCGCCTGTACGGGTATGTGTCGAAACAGGGACGTCTCGGATGTGCTTCTGGGGAAGGGAGCTTTATATGCTCGTACTGCGAAGAAAAGTTGGTGAAAGTATTATTCTTGGTGGGGTAATCAGTGTCTCGGTGTTGGCTGTCGAAGGAGAACGTGTCAAGATCGGGATCAGTGCTCCACCAGAGGTCACGATTGTACGTGAGGAACTGCTGCGAGCCACCTCGGAGCAACCGGCGTTAAACGAGCCGGCTGTGCCGACGGTGCCAACCGCACCAACGGTTCAGCACTAATACAGATAGCATAGGCCGGCAGACTACGGCTTTACGGTTGTCTGCCGGCCTATGCCATATATGCTACCAGGCTTTGTGAAAGCCGCTATTTGGCGTGGATGGTGCATGTTGTGCATTCTTCGTAGCTGCGCGATGTATCGCGCGTGTGCTGGCCAGATGCGCTGATTGGCTTGACACGCGCGATACAT
>JALYVR010000001.1:0-10661 GCA_030853145.1 Chloroflexota bacterium
CCTGTGGTGACAGGACGACGAGGCAAGCCACGCGCTACAGGATGAGATGACGCCTTGTTGAAGAATAATGGTGTATGAATCAAGTTGCTGTTCTCTCTGGCGCTATGCATTATGAGTTTCGCATGCAGATCCGGCGGCGTGGCCTCTGGATCATGTTCATCTGCCTTACGCTGCTGATCTCCGGCCTCTTCAGAGGCATTGGAGCTAGTACTTTTGTCGAACTGCTGCTGAATCCGCTGCATGACGCCTGGCCCACCGAGATCCTCGAGTGGACCGGCCATGTGAGTACCTTCTTTCCTATCGCTGTCGGTGTGTTGCTGGCCGATCGCCTGTCGCGCGATCGCCAGGTGGGCGTGGACGAGCTGTTCGTGGCCATGCCGGGAGCGTTGAGCGCGCGCCTGCTCGGAAAATACCTGGGCAGCATAGGCGCTACGCTCGTGCTTCCGCTCGCGTACTATATCATCGGCGTTGGTTGTGTGCTCTATCAAAGCGGTGATGCGCGCGTGCTGCCTTTTGCCCTGGCGACCTTTGCCGCCAGCGTGCTGCCGGGGATTGCGTTCATCAGCGCCTTCTCCATCGCCTGTCCCGCCATCCTCTGGGTGCCGCTCTACCAGTTCCTCTTTATTGGCTACTGGTTCTGGGGCAACCTGCTTAGTCCAGGCGTCGGCATCCCCACGCTGAGCCACACGCTTCTTACGCCGATAGGCGATTATATCAGAAGCGGCTTATTTGGAGACCAGAGAGGAGCAGTTACCCAGATATCCATGCTGCTAGGCTTTGGCAGCATGTTCGTGTTGCTTGGCGTCGCTGTTCTGGTGCTGCTTGTGCTCTGGAAGTTCCTGCGTTGGCAGCAGGCACGCATGTAGTTTCTATACAAAAATTCCTCAACAAGTCCATAATTCCTATGTGCCGCTTCATGGTTGTTACTTTAGCTTCCTGTCGTTCGCTTAGCCAGTAGGAAAACAAAAATGGAGTCACAGAGAACCTATGGGAAAATCTTTCGTGCAGAGTAGTAATCAGGAAGCTGTATACGAGTTACCGGAGTTGTTGGAGCTAGAGCAAGAGGGAGCAGCCAGGCAGGATGTTGTAGGAAGAGGCACGCGGGCTGTCAGCTCCGCGCACCTTCTGCCCAGCTATCATCCCACGCGCTTGAAGTTCGTCAACGCCGCCCTTGATCTTGCTGACGATGTGACTGGCGGCCGCGCGGGTTGGTTGCAACGGCTCTTTACCTACCTGTGTATTGGCGGATTCGCCGCTGTCGTGAATATTGTGATCTTCTCGCTGGTCCTCTATCGTGTTCCGTTACCGTTCTCATGGATGACGTACAGTATCCATAACATCGTAGCGAACGTGGTTGCCGCCGAGATCTCGATCATGGCGAACTTTATCCCCAATGACTATTTTACCTTCAGACATTTGCCCGGCCACGATCGCTCCTGGACTCAGCGCTGTATGCGCTTCCAGATGACGGCGATCAGCGGCAGCATACTCACAATCCTGCTTGAATTTACCTTCGTTTCATTTCTGCATATGCCCGCAATCCCGGCCCAGGCGCTGGCGCTTATTCTTGCGCTGATCTATAACTTCACGGCCCACCATGTTTTCACCTATCGCCACGTTAAATTAGCGTCGCATTGATATCTTTGTCAAAGAACGTGTATTGATAAATGTAAGGACGCAGAAGACGTAGGGGCGCCGTTACAAGCCCGCCTGTTCTTCGGCGAACAGACAGCTTGTAAACGGCGCCCCTACGTTTCGCGCACCTACACCTTGTATGCCCTCAACAAATTTTACATTGCCATAGTTCATGCCTTGACAATGTCGTGATACCTGCCGTGGTACCAGCGTATGGTGAGCACGTATTCGGCGTGGCTCCAGGTCAGCGGCGACACGCTCAGAGGCTCGTTGGTGAAGGGGTGAACTTGCTCTGCCATGACGCCGCTTGGTAGGACGCGCGAGCGTGCCCATTGTAGCAGGGGCAGCGCCTGGTGCAACTCGTCGAGCGTCTCGGCGTGGGCGATGCGATATTGGGCTAACCAGAGCGTGCAGATGAACCACGGATTCCCCTGGGCCTGCTCCAGATCGTGCGTTACCTGGTAATAGTAGTCGTTCTCGTAGCGCGCCATGCCACCAGCGGGTGCCTTCACCCAGAGCCTCTGCTCAAGCAACTGCATAGTGCGCTCGATATGCGGATCGCGCGCGGGTAACATACCGAACTGGAAGAGACCGCACACGCTGCTATCAAGGGTGCTATCCTTCTGAATATTCCCCTGCTCATCCACGGTGATCATACGCAGGAAGTGGCCGCTCTCCTCGTCCCACAGGTAGCGCAGGGCTGCCGCCTTGATCTCCTCCGCCGCCTGGCGATACTTCGCGGCCAGCGCATCTTCTCCGAAGAGCGCTGAAAACTTCGCCGCGGCATCCAGGCCGGCATACACGGCCGCGGTGGTATACGTCAGGATGCCCCGGCGCTCTTCCCATAGATCATAGGAGGCCGCTTGTAGTTGGGTATGCGGCTCGCGATAGCTCACGAGAAAGTCGGCGGCGCTCGTGATCAGGGTGCGATAGTGCGGGGCCACGAACTCGATATCATGGAAGCAGTCATAGTGTTGCCACAGACTGTAGAGCACCAGCGCGGTCTCGTCTTCCTGAATGGGGAGTTGCGCCTGGCCGTTCTTGTCTATCCAGGGATGCCAGCTACTGCCCCAGGAGCGGTCGGGATTGTACTTGTGCAGGAGGTAGCCACTATCGGTGAGTACCGCGCTGCAGAAATCGTAAAAGCTGCGTGTGATCTCCGAGTAGCCCGAATGGCTGAGGGCATTGGCCACCAGCGCGCCGTCCCTGGGCCACATATACGAATAGCTATCGCGCGAGAAGTGACCAACATCCGCGTCGTTGGCGGCGATGACCGCGCCATCGTAGTCGATCTGTGTGCGCAGGACCAGCAGACTGCGTTTGTAGAGATCAACGAGGTCGGGCGCCAGGTCGGCAAACTCCTGCTCGTCTTTGTTGACCCAGCGATGCCAGTAGTTGCGCGTGCGTATCAAGAAGCTTTCGGGGCCGCGCTCACGTATCGTCGTATCCATGGCTTCAACATCCGTCAGCGCCGAGCCCACTGTGAGCCAGTGATAGAGCACGCTGCTTTCTCCGGCGCCTACCTGCGGCAGGTGCAGGGCGAGCGTGCCATCGACCGAGCCTTGCGCGATAGGGTTGCGTCCCAGCTCCCCATCCTCAGCGTCGCGCCAGGTACCCTCGGCCCCGTTGAACTCTTTGACGCCGGTGGCCCAACTATCAATGCCGACTTTGATAACGTTGCCGTTGCCGGTAAGCCCGTTCATGAGGAAATAGGCCTGCTGTTTATACGCGACCAGGGCCTGGAGTTTCGGATCGTAGAAAACCGTGTTCCCCTCGGCCCCGTCCCAGATATGCCAATCGTAGTGGAAAAAGAGCCGCACTTCGTGTGGGCGGTCGGCCTGATTCGTGACAGTAACCTGGCGTATGAAGATGGCACGATTAAAATCAACCACGTCACGAAAGACCAGGTGCAGTTGCAGGCCTGGATGGCTCAAGGTAACACAGGAGACAAGCGTCTCCTGCTCATAGACGATCTCGCGCCTCCACTCAGGCGCGTCCAGCCAGGCGAACTGTGCTTGTTGCCCACCCGTCGGGGCCGAGACCCAGACGCCAGTGTGGGAGATATCGCCGGCGGTATGCAGATGCTGGCCTACATGCGGCCAGTAGATGTCGCGCAGGTTGTAGCTTTTATCAAAATTGAGGAGTAATCGCCCATTCCCCAGTGGTATGTCTCGTGGCATAATGCTCTCGCGCTTCCTTTCGTGTCGTAGGGAGTGGCTTGCTATGCCAGTCAGTCCACTCGTCCTACGGGCCAACTGGCATAGCAAGCCACTCCCTACGGGACTTTGCGGACTGGTAAACTTCGCCCCTACTATATCACAAGAAGGGGCGCTAGAGGATGGTGGACTTCTTTCATCCGCCAACAAAAATCTGGCAGGAGTTTTCCTTTTCTATTCATAGCGCAGAGCCTCCGCCGGCAAGAGTCTGGCCGCGGCTCGCGCTGGCATCCAGGTGGCAAGCAACGTGGCAAGGAGAGCCAGGAGGAGGAGCAGGCCGATCTGGAGGATGGGGATCTGTATGTTGTCGGTCGTGAGCAGAACCACGGCCGCGATGCGATACGTGGCCCAGATTCCCAGGCCTGCACCCATGAGCAGTCCCAGGATGGCAATAAAACCAGATTCCAGCAGAAACGAGAGCAGGAGTAGGCCGCGGGTGTAGCCGATGGCACGTAACATACCGATCTGCTGACGGCGCTCGACGACCGAGAGGCTGCTGATGATTCCCAGTCCACAGATGCCGATGGCAAGGCCAAGCGCGAGGTAGCCGGTCAAGAAGGTCGTCAGGTTCTGCATAAAGCTTAACTCATTATTAATCTTCCCTTGTACCAGTTCGGGTTGGAGTCCGTACCTGGAGCCAAAGACCACACCTAGATCGAGCCGTGCCTGATTCGGATCGATGCCTGGATAGACGCGAAACAGATACCATTTCGGCACCATATGTGGATCAGTGAAGACCTCGCCGCCGGTTCTAGTTGACAGAAATAGGCCAGGCCACTGGAAGAGATGGGGTAGGATGCCGATCACTTTTAGCGAGTGCATTGTACCCGGATTCTGCGGGTCTTGTATTTGCACTGTGAATGGTTGGAAGCCCGATGCCAGACTTTGCAGCGGGGATGCAGGGCTGAAGCCCAACGGATCGTGGATTGCGGCCAGCCCTTCCTGATCTTTGATCGCACCCCACACCTGCTGATCCGTTGTGTATCCTGCTGCGCGCGCCTGAAAATGGACGTTTGTACTAGCTAAGAAACTATCATCAGAGGCACGTAGCAGACCGGCCGACAAGACATACGGGTGCTTACCAGGCATGATTACCTGCATTTTAGCCTCTTGTACATCCTGCCAGCCAATCGTCTCAATCTCATGCGAGAGTAATGGATTGGCGTGTACCTGGGCAATGAGATCTGGCGGCAGGCCTGGCGAATCCGTTTGAATCTGCCACCCTCCATTCCAGCGTTCAGGCTGAGCGGTTTGTCCAAGCACGTTTGTCAGCATTACAATGGTTACCAGGGTAAAGGTAACGAGAGCGAACAGTATCACAGTAAGGCCAGTACGAAACTTGAAATGCAGCGGGTAGGCCATGCTTATATGGGTTATGGGCGCGAATTTGCCCAGGTGTCGTGTCATTAGCATTGTCCCTTTGACAAGAACATCCCCATTATAGAGCATAAACCAGATGACACCCACGATCATGATCAACGGGGAGAGAAAGGGAATAAGAGCATTGGGTTGGAGATTTGCCAGGCCCAGGCCATTGTCGATGCCCAAAAAACGCTCCCCTGTGCCAAAGGGCAGACTCCAATAGGCAAGCAAGCTGATGCTCAATAGGCTTAATACAGCTCGACCGGTTCGCGGTCGTTTTCCCAGCGCTGTTCGTAGTGTCAGCCCGGCGCCCAGGAGGAGCAGAGAGACGCCCAGGAGGTAGGAGACCTGGGTATGTGACCATACACCTGCTATGGTTAGAAGCAAGCCTGATAGCAGCATGCATGGACCGCACTCCCACACGATCCTTACGATCTGCCAGGCTGCGCTGAACGGCGCAAGCACGGCGAGTGCGAGAAACCTGCCCGGATGGTTGCGCGCGTCATAGGCTCTCTTGAACGGCTTCATTGCTTGCCCAAGATACTTCTGCGGCACGGGAGCTTCCGCCAGCCCATAGATAGCTACCACTATATTCAAGCGGCTTACCCGTACAGCCGAGAAGGTAACTACCAGGAAGGTCACCAGCAATCCCAGGCAAGCAGAGAGCACTAGCTCAACCCAGCCAAACTGTAATTGCAGGTAAAGCTTTGTGCCAATCAGCGGCGAAGGTGTCGCATCAATGAAGCGTATCAGGAGTGCCGTGATGCCTATGCCCAGTGGCACACCCACCAGAATACTCCCCAGCGTATACGTTGTGCCTTCAAACATAAATGCCCGTACCAGATGACCACGCTGCATACCCAGGGCGCGGCATATACCCAGTTCAGTTTTACGTTCACCTGCCAGGAGCGTGAAGATCAGATAGATCAAGAGTGCTCCTGCTACCTGGAGCAGGAAGCCAAAGGCTAAGATGGCTATCGTTACGAATGAACCGGTGGCCAGGGCAGTGGTGACCGCGTTGGCCTTAAATGTTGCTATGGTGTAAGTGGGAAACTGTGTGCGCAAGGCACTGGCGACAGCATTGCTCACACTGTTGTTAGGACCAAGATTAGCTAATCCACCCTCTCCCTGATTGCGTAGAAAAAAGATGTTGACCGCGCCAGGGCGTCGCAGCATGCGTTGAAACTGGCCGAGTGGGAGGATGATCTCATCATTGCCTGTGACGGGATTGATGTCGGTACCCATAATAGCGCGAATCGTAAACTTGATCGGGTGTTTCTGGATAATCAATTGGACGCGATCTCCCGCGTGGGCATTCAGCGCAGCGGCGAGATTAGGTCCAATATAGATTTCTCCAGCCTGGAGACTGGCAAAAGAGAGCGGACGACGATTGGAATCCGTCAGAGGTCCCCAGACCTTATTGAAGTCGGGCGGCACTGCCAGCACGACATTTTCTGCACTCACCTGCTGGCTAGTAGCATCATAGAGTGCCACTGACTGTTGGGCAGTGATAAGCGCGCCCGCGACCTGCGCTACATTGGGGATATGCTGAACCGTTGCAGTAACCTGTTGCGCTTCTTGAATGCTGAAGTAGGTGGGCCACGCTCTGCCGTTTATACCCTGCTTGCTCAGACCTTCATCCAGGTTGCCCACCTGGGCCAGGCCACTGTCTTTCAATGAAGAGCTGACACTGGCTCCCAGACCCAGTGAGGTCGTAATCAGAATACATGAGAGCGTTAGTCCGCAGATGATCAGGGCCGTTTGCGTAGGGCGACGCATAATGTTACGTACCCCCATTTTGAGCAGAATCCAGCCCTTGCCAGCCAGGACCAGGAGCAGCCCTCCCACACTGCCAACTACCAGCAACATTCCCCAGGCCAGAGTGCTCGTTGATAGACCGAAGAATGTGTCCATAATCACAGACTCCTCTTTCCGTTTCTTGCCAGAGCCCCCGTATAGTGAGAAGCTCTGGCAGATGGTATGTGGCAAGCGCAGCAAGCTTACCGGTTCAACATTGCTTACTTACTTTCCGTTACACGCTGCCAGCAAAGAGAGCATGGGTACCAGTGCCATGCAGACGAGCAAGATGCGTGGCTGACGCTTGGGGAGCGTGAGGGCATACGGCACTAGCAGAGAGCCGATGCTGATGCCCAGCAGGACAAACATGACGAGAATAAGCGTAATCATTGTGAAACGTCCTTTCTTTTAGTGCGCTGTAGACAGCTTGTCCACAGCGATCTGGCTATCTTCCACGATGAGGCCATCGTGCATCTTGAGCAACCGCCTGGCTTGAGCCGCGACCTCCGGTGCGTGCGTGACCCACACAAACGTTTGCCCGTTCTCTCGGTTAAGCGAGTGCATCAACTCGATGATCTCCTGGCTGGTCCGACTATCCAGGGCACCGGTCGGCTCGTCGGCCCAGACAATGGCGGGTTGTGTTGTTAGGGCACGCGCAATTGCAAAACGCTGGCGCTGTCCTCCACTCATCTCGGCCGGTCTGTGCCTGACCCAGGCGGTCAGACCAACCTGCTCAATGGCTCCTAGCGCGCGTTTGCGGGCTTCGTTGGGCTTGACCCCGCAGATGAGCAGGGGTAGTTCAACATTCTCCACCCCGTTTAAAATTGGCAGCAGGTTATACATCTGGAAGATAAAGCCCATCTGATGGGCACGGAAGGCCGTCAATTGAGCATCGCTTAACGTTTGCAATTGACGGCCTGCGAACGTGATTGAGCCGCTATCGATGCTATCCAGGCCGCTGAGACAGTTAAGCAGCGTCGTCTTGCCACATCCGCTGGGTCCCATAATCGCGATGACTTCACCGCGCCGAATCTGAAGACTGACATCTTTGAGTGCCAACAGCCGGGAGCCGCCAATCTTGTATTCCTTGCGGATATGTGTCGCCTCAACAATATATTCGCCAGGTTGAGCAGCTTGTAGTTCTGCGTCCCTCATCTATGTAATTGCCTCCTTTCCATTGCTCCTGAGGAGATGAGAGCGTTTGTCGGTTACCGGCAAGAACGCGCTGTATCTTCACCATTGCTGTGAGTATAACGCGCTCCCCTGATGGGCGCATCGTCGGTTTCAACAGCAAAGTCACTGGTGGTTTGTGTATTGTAGGAATCGACAATGCTCTGCGGCATTCCTCATGCTATACTGTGAGTGCAGACTTTGTGGCCAAACGGGCCTGCATACAGCGATGCGCTGCTGGATCTGGCAAAAAGAGTATGAAGAACATGGGAAAACGTTCTCAGAGCATATGGAAACAAGGACAGCTATGCTAAAGAGCATCCAGACACCATTGCGTATAGTGCGTAGGCACTCCAGAGGACAGCTTTCGCGCTGGTTTCTGTTCCTATGGCTTGGATTAATGTATATGCAAGGAGCATTTGCGGGTGTCACATCACGCGAGCGCGCGGTGACGGCACCACTACTGCTCTTTACCCTGCTGATGCTTCTTCATGCAGCATTACATTGGTTCAGCTTTTCTCACTTAAAGCGCTGCCGGTACGTCTGGTCTTCAGCTTACTTTATCGTGCAGGGAGCACTTATATTGGGCATCAGTTTCCTGGCCCGTGGTGATTGGTTGCTGATTCTGGGGCTGTATGTTGCGCTGATTGGACGAGCTTTTGTCCTTCTTCAGCCCGTTTACCACGTTTTACCGGTGATTATAGGCTGTGTAGCTCTTTTTGGACTCGGTATGCGTTTTCAGCAAGATTGGACCTGGACCTCCCTCCACGTTTCACTCTTTCTGGTCTTTCCTATGATATTATTTGTGATCGGATACAGTCAGATGCATGCCCGCGAGCAAGCTCAAGCCTTATTGCTTGAGCTTGAAGACGCTCATGCTCAAGTACTGGACTATGCCGAGCAGGTTGAGGAATTGACATTGACTGCTGAGCGTGAGCGCTTAGCCCGTGACCTGCATGATACGCTTGCCCAGGGATTAACCGGTCTGGTGATCACTCTAGAGGTAGTAGATTCGCACCTGGCGCATAACCACATCAAACGTGCGCGCGAGCTAGTGCAGGAAACGATGGTTGCTGCTCGTGCGACGCTCGCCGAAGCGCGCGCTGCCATTGACGACCTGCGTGCTAGTACAACTCATCCAGATCATTTTTCTCTCGCAGTGCAGGAAGCGATTCGCCGTTTTACTCTGGCCAGCGGTATCTGCTGTCATGCCAACCTGGCCTCCCTGGTACTGGTGCCTGACTCTCAGGGCGAACATATCCTGCGTATGATTACCGAGAGCCTGGCGAATGTGATCCGTCATGCGCAGGCCAGCCAGGTGTGGGTATCCTTGGCACAGTGCGATTCGTCACGGATTATTGAGGTGCGCGATGATGGCATTGGTTTCGATCCGCTGGCTATGGCCCAACAGGATGGGCATTATGGACTCCTTGGTTTGCGCGAGCGTGCTCGTATGAATGGGGGGGAACTGGAGGTGAGAAGCGCGCTGGGGCAGGGAACCACGCTGCGTTTGCATCTGCCGGTGGAGAAGGATGGAAAGCGAGATGGATGAAATGCCCACACCCATTCGTATTCTCGTAGCCGATGATCATTTGGTCGTCCGTAAAGGGCTTTGTTTAATGCTCCAGGAGGCTGGCGAGGGTTTTGAGCTGGTGGGAGAGGCGGACGACGGGGCTGCGGCGGTTCGACTGGCTGGCGAAATGCAGCCCGATGTCGTGTTGATGGATATTCGCATGCCCAGTATGAATGGCCTGGAAGCGATCAAGTGTATCCGGGCACAATGGCCCCGCATCGCCGTGGTCATTTTGACGACGTATAACGAAGAAGATGTGATGATTCAGGGATTGCAAGCAGGGGCTTGTGGATATCTGCTGAAAGATGTTTCACGCGAGACACTTTTCAAGGCCATTCGAGCGGCAGTTCAAGGAGAGATGCTGCTGCGACCGGAGATACTGGCCCGCGTGCTTGAGCGCGCTACCCCTCTCGTCCCTCAAGTAAACCGGCGGGCGTCGATTGAACTGACAGAGCGCGAACTGGAAGTGCTGACTGCTGTAGCGCGTGGTGAGCGCAGCAAGGAGATCGCCGGACACCTCAATATCACTATCCGTACCGTAGGCGCGCATCTCACCAGCATCTTCGCGAAACTGGGCGTCGATTCGCGCACAGGCGCGGTGACTACTGCCATTGAGCGTGGTATTCTACAACGTAGCCGTCCTCTTTGATTCTGGTTTGAGGAAGAGGTGAGATCGTTTTACTTGCCACGCATCCCCCGTTTTTCCACGGTTTCGCGCGAACGAGTCCACCTGTTTCAACTATGGGCAACCCCCAATTTTCCCGCTTAGCGGAAAAAACTAGCAGGAACGCGTTTTTTTGAGTATACTTGGAACTGAACACCACATACGCTCCTCATAGGATCTTCCTCTGTAGTTGAATCACTCGTACATTGTAACCTGTAGGTACCATTCTCACACACTATTAGTC
>JALYVR010000001.1:10671-14580 GCA_030853145.1 Chloroflexota bacterium
TGCGACCCTATCATCTTCAGGAGGTGGCAATATGGCAACGCAGGATGATTTTGTTCAATCCGAGGCATTTACTGGAGATATCGATGTTGATAGCGCCAACGTCGATCGACTGCACAAGAACGCGATCGGGCTGCCTGGCGTTCTGTATTTCTGCCTGGCCGGCTCGGCGCCCATCTCGGCCATGCTCTTTAACGTGCCCTCGATGGCGTCCCAGGCCGGGGCGGCGACCCCGCTGGTCTTCTTGCTCTCCGGCATCGGTCTGCTGCTGCTGGGCGTCTCCATCGTCTATCTCTCGCGGCGTCTGACCTCTGCTGGCGGCTTCTATACCTGGGTGCGCCACAGTCTGGGGCGCGGCACGGCCTTCCAGGCAGGCTGGCTGATGATGGGAGGCTATGCCCTCTTCGAGGCCTCACTGCTAGGCGCCTTTGGCTCCTACACGAACGTTGCGTTCTCCAGCTACGTGGGCTTTAACATGCCCGGCGGCTGGATCACCTATGCCATCATTGGCGGGCTGATCATCTTCCTGCTCTCGTACTTCGATGTCAAGTGGTCGGTCTATGCCATGGCCCCCTTCCTGATCCTGGAGGTAGGTGTGCTGGTGATTCTAAACCTGGCCATCACCCTCCACGGCGGAGCGGCCGGACATGATCTTGCCCACACGTTTACCCCCGCCGGAGCGGGCCTCAAGGGGGCTGCTCCTGGTGGCCTGCTGGGTGTCGGGGTAGCTATGGCGCTGGGCGTGTGGTCCTGGGTGGGCTTCGAGGCGGGCGCCGTCTATGGCGAGGAGGCGCGTAACCCACGCCGCGCGGTCCCTGTGGCTATCTTCTCGGTGGTGGCGTTCCTGATCTTCCTGTACGTGTGGACCTCCTATTCGGCCACTATCGGCTACGGTTGGACGCACTCCGTCGATAAGTTCGGCAACTTGACCGCCAACCCGACACCGTATTATCCGCTAGCAGAGATCTTTGTGGGTGGCTGGCTCAGAACCTTGATGATTGTGGCTATCAGCACGAGCGCGCTGGCCTGCGGGCTGGCCTTCCATAATGGCATGGTGCGCTACTTCTACGCTATGGGTCGCGAAGGCATCCTGGGACGCGTCTTTGGTCGCACACACCCCCGCTATCGCAGCCCGCACATTGCGATCATCACCCAGTCGCTCTTGACGCTAGTGCTGATCCTCTTCTTCGCCCTGGTCACGCAGAAGACGGTGAGCACAGGAACCGTCTACGCCTTTGCGACCTTTGGCAACGGCTACAGCCAGATCGATGGCATCGTGTCCTACGGGTGGCTGGCTATCATGGGTACGATTGCGTTTATCATTGTCTACATTATGATCAACATTGCCTCGCCAGCCTTTGCCCTGCGCTTCGACCGGCCGCGCTTTAACATCCTGATGCACATTGTGGCCCCTATCCTGAGCACGGTGGTGCTGCTGGTTCCGCTGATCTCCTTTGTGATGCCCGCTATCCCTGGAACCATCGGTAACTACTTCACAAGCCTGGGCTTCGCGCCCACGCCTTTCCCGCTGAATATCCTGCCGGTCTTTGTGATTGTCTGGATTCTCATCGGGCTGGCCTACTCTCTCTACCTGGCGCGCTCTAGCCCTGAGCGTTACGATAAGATGGGCCATATCGTTCGCGGCGACGTATAGCTGCCTTGAAAGCATAATCCAAGGGAAAGAGGGGTGCGGTTGACACATATATGTCAACCGCATCCCTCTTTTTCAGAACAATACCATCCTATAGCAATGTATTGTATTGACATCCCACAATATTTCTGTCATACTACCAACAATGCTACATCATCTGCTATTTTGTTCGGTGGAGGGTACAGACGTGACAATCTATTGCCGCTTCCGGCTCTTATTGGCGCGTGCGAATGTTGAGCGGATCACACAGGGACAGGCAGCACTGAGCCTGCGCCAGGTGGCGGAGGAGAGCGGTGTCTCGCTCAGCGTTCTGGCCGCGCTGAACACGGGACGGAGCCAGCGCATCGATTATGGCACTATTGATCACCTGCTGGCTTACTTCAATCGTTACTTTCCGGTGACCACCAGCGATCTGCTGGACTGGGAACCGGCACAGCAGGAGGATAAATACCCGGTTGGCTCCGCCTGATGGTATACGCGGCCGGCTAAGGCCCTTTTGTTCAATGCTACAAGAAAATGGAGAAATGCATGCATCCACTAAAATCAAAAGAAGAGATTGCGCTTATGCGCGAAGCTGGCCTGATGGTCTGGAGAGCGCACCAGGTGGCTGCGGACCTCGTCAAGCCAGGCATCACTACATCTGAAATCAACGAGGCGGTTGAGCAGTTTCTGGCAGAAAATAAGGTGATCCCGCTGTTCAAAGGTGTGCCCGGCAAGGTGCCGTTTCCGGCTGCCGCCTGTATCTCGGTCAACGATGAGATTGTTCACGGCATCCCCGGACGGCGACGGCTCAAAGAGGGGGATATTGTCAGTATCGATATCGGCTCCCGGCTCAATGGCTGGTGTGGGGATGCTGCCGTCACCCATGCGGTTGGCAAGATTGATGCTAAGAAACAAAAACTGCTCGATGTGACGGAGGGGACGCTGAGGCTGGCGATTCAGCTCATAGGCGAGAAGGAGCGCTGGAGCCAGGTCGCGCGGGCTATGCAGCGCTTCGTGGAGAACGCCGGTTTCTCGGTAGTTGAGAACCTCGTAGGCCATGGCATCGGTCGCGATCTCTGGGAGAGTCCCCAGGTACCCAACTACTTTAGTCCGAATTTCGCGCGCAGCGCCGACTTCGCGCTCAAACCAGGCCTGGTGATAGCCGTGGAGCCGATGGTCAACATGGGTACCAAGCCCACGAAGCTGCTATCCGATCACTGGACCATCTCGACCCAGGATGGCCAGCCGAGCGCGCATTTCGAGCATACCATCGCGCTCACTGAGGCGGGTCCGCAGGTGTTGACGGCAGGCCCAGATGGCAGAGCCTGGGCCTGCTTGTCATAATGTTTTTGATTATATATAGCGTAAACATGAATTATAAAGATATCTCGAAAAATATAGACAGAACGGGCAAAACGTGGTAGAGTGTCGGCATGAATAAGACTATGTTGCGGGGGGGGAGTTGGATCGATAGCATGTGTCTTTGTCGCTTCCATGACCAGGACGTGATCATACATATAGAATTTCAGAGCGAGGGAGACCGACAGATGGCTATGCGGCTCCTGGAGTATATATTTACTTGCGGATAGGGAGTATAGCTGCCCCGTGCTCTCCTGTGTGATCTATGTGCGCCGGGACTATGGGATCGCAGCATCCCCATTGACGCGTCGCTTGCCCGATGGCTCGCTGATCTATCAGTTTCACTTTCTAACGGTCTCGCTCTGGGAACACAGCGCCCAGGAATTGCTGCAGGGGAACCTCCCAGGGTTACTGGCGCTCTTGCCCCTGACGCGCGACGGCAAGGATCCGGCGGTGATCGACGAGATGATCGTCCGGCTCCAGGCACACGACAACTACGAGATGTTATCGTTAAGCTACCTGTTTAGCGCGCTAACATGGACGTGGGAAGAGGAGCGCAAGTGGATACAAAGGAGGTTCGCGATGCTGCGTGATGAATTGCAAGAGAGTTGGGCCTATCAAGAGATCTTGCAAGAGGGAGAGCAGAAGGGAATGATCAAGGCGGTGCTGACCATTGTAGAGACGCGTTTCCCGGAGCTATTGCCACAGGCGAAGGCGCTGATGGAGCGTGAGCGAGGTGTGCTGACCCTGGAGCGCCTGGTTATCACGCTCTTGCTTACTCAGGATGTTGAGGCGGCCGCTCATATCATAGGCAACGCTATAAGCGTTTCATCTTGACCTGTGCCGGGACAGGCGCACGCTCCTGGCAGTTGCGTATGCCTGTCTCCTATACGGATCGAAGCTTATTCTTCGTAGGACGG
>JALYVR010000001.1:14590-34874 GCA_030853145.1 Chloroflexota bacterium
GACGGCTCCGAGGGGTGCTCTATCCTTGGCGCGAGGCGTAGCTCGCCGCCCAACTGCTGGAGCAGCCCGTGCAGGCCGCCGCCCTGCACCGCTTGTACGCGCATCTCTTTGATCTGCTGGCCGTCAAGTACGTATTCTACCGGGACCTGCGGCAGGGAGATGGCCAGGCCCGTGGCTGGGACCTGCACATTGAACACCGGCAGCGTGAGATCGTTGCTCTGTGTGCCGTTGACCATGATGAGCGCCTGCACCAGATGTTCATGCGCTTGCACCTCGCTCAGATTGTAAGAGAGGTCCGGCATGGCGTCCAGGAGTTCGCTCTGCATGGCCAGGAATGTGCGTTTATCCAGCTCGCGGTCCGCCAGCCCACGCGCGACAAAATCGTCGGCCATGATCGTGGCGGCTATCTCCGTGTCTCCCGATTGCAGGGCAGTGATGAATGTTTTAACGGTCTCTACAGCATTCATGATACATCCGGCGCGGAAACCTCCAGGATTCATCTGGAAGAGGAAGCGCCGCCTCCTTGTTGACGTCCCAAGCCTCCCCTCTGAGAGGGGAGGTCATTGACACTGCATTCCTATGAGTGGATCGCAAGCCAGCGCTCGCGATCCACTCCCTTGCTTGCTATTCGATGCTCACGCTCTGCATGACATCTCCCACGCGGATACTCTTGACCACATCCATCCCTGAGATAGTGTCGCCAAAAATCGTGTAGCTGGGAGGCAGAGTAGCCTGATCTTCCAGGCAGATGAAGAACTGGCTGCCGTTCGTGTTGGCCCCCGCGTTGGCCATCGCTACCGTGCCCGCGCGGTATGGCCGGCGCACTGGCTCGTCCTGGAACTGGTAGCCGGGTCCGCCTGAGCCGCTACCCGTGGGGTCGCCGCCCTGGATCACGAAACCCGGCACCACGCGATGGAAGGTCACGCCATCATAGTAACCATCGCGCGCCAGGGCCACAAAGTTGTTCACCGTCTGCGGGGCCTCGGCAGGGTTCAATTGCAGGTGAATATCGCCTTTGTTGGTCTTGATGGTCGCGTGATACGTCTTGTTGGCCTCAATCTGCATGGGAGGCGGCGCGCTATAGCGCTTTGCTGGCATGAAAGTATCCTTTCTCTTACGGAGCCACAGCCACAACGATATGGTTGATGACATCCGGCTTGATGTTCTTCGTCGCTGGGTCGTCGCCAGGGCCTTGAATTTTCAGAACCACATCCATGCCCTTCACAACATGCCCAAAGAGATTATACACCTTTGTTAAGGACTTTGTGTCGTCGGCCGTGCAGATGAAGAACTGGCTGCCGCTGTTCACCGCCTCGTTGCTCTGCTTCGCCATGGCGACACAGCCGGGGGTATACGCGCCCTTGACCGTCTCCGCCGGGATCTTGTAGCCGGGACCACCGGTGCCGTTGCCCAGGGGGTCGCCGGACTGGGTGATGAAGCTAGCCACCACGCGGTGGAAGGTTAGCCCATCGTAAAATTGGTGCTGCGCCAGGTAGACAAAGTTATTTACCGTCTGCGGCGCGTCCTGCGGATCAAGCTCCAGCACGATCAAGCCCTTGTTGGTGTTGATGCCGGCGCAGTAGACCTTTTTGGTGTTGATGCTCATCGCGGGTACTGCCTTATAGCTGCGCACAATCTTCTTGCTCGCCGCCGCGGTTGGCGCCGGCGCGCTATCGGTGAGCTGGCTGACCATCTTCAGGCAGGGCGAGGCGGCTACGGGCTTGGGCTTTGCTTTGGCTGCTGGGGCGAATGGACCCAGGTGATAGAAGTATAGCCCATACACGCCTAACACTATGATCGCTAAGGTCAGAAACGTGGCCCAGGGATAGCGAGCGATGCCGCGCGCGGGCGGTTTATACCCCGGTGGCCGCCGCAGAGGCGCGACTCTCTTTGTGACCGGCTTTGGCAGTTCCGTTGAATGGGCCCTGGCAATTCTGGCCGCCCGTTTCGCGGCCTCACGTTTTGTGGTCTTTGGCATGGGGTTCTTAAATAACTCCTTCTTGCAAGAATAGATGCTCTGGTCGGCCCCCAGCCAATACTCTATCTCGTTGCGGGATGCGGTGGGTGGCCTGCGTGAACCCTGTAATTTCTGCGTGCTATCATAACCCCGACAGCCTACACGGTCAAGCCCTGAAACTGTCGCCGCAGGGACCCTCCGTTATTGAAACCTCCATCTATTTGGAGGGAATAGGAAGAATTGCCCATTTCCCATCTCTGTAGGGGCGACGGCTTGCCTCGCCCGCCTGGGGAGCCGATGCACGTGGGTGGTCCACGGGGCGAGGCAAGCCGTCGCCCCTACAGAGACGCGGGGTCCTTATGTTGACGATATATTCATCTGGTTGGAGGGAATAGGAAGAATTGCCCACCTTTCTGTGTGGATAAGTCTGTGGATAACTTCGTGGATAACTGTGGATAAGTCTCCCTCAAGAGTGGATAACTGGGGGAAAAGTTGTTACCCCGCTAGAGATTGTGCTTGGAGATAGGTCGTCTTATGACAGACATATCCACATATCCACAATATATCTCCCGCTTGCTATTTGCGTTTAGACGTAAGATTCGCTACACTGTTCAGGCACACATTTTTTTGAGCCGCCTGTATGCCGACCCCCGGAATCATAACGGCGAGCCAGGGGCTTTCTTGACATGTTTGCTGAGGATATGAGCCAGGCAATGATGGTAAATAAGGCTCACTATGCCGGCACAAAAGTCGAACTTATGTGCTATAATCGGCTCTAAACACGATGTTTTTCAGGTACTTATAGCTAAAACTGCTGGAGTTGGGACGTGGAGAAACTGTTACCGCAAAATATAGAGGCTGAATGTGGGGTATTGGGCAGCATTATCATTGATCCAGAGGCCATCGTGCAGGTCGCGGACTTCCTGCTTGCTGAGGATTTCTATCGTGATGCCCACCGCAGCATCTATGAGATTATCCTTCAGCTTTACGAACGGCATGAGCCTGCCGACTTCATCACGATCTGCGATGAGTTGGAGCGGCTGAACAAGCTGGAGAACGTAGGCGGTGCCAGCTATATCACTTCTCTGATCAACCAGGTGCCCACCAGCGGCAACGTCGAATATTATGGGCGCATCGTTGAGCGTACCGCCGTCTTGCGCCGCCTGATCCACGCGGCGGGCCAGATCGCGGCTACGGCCTACGAAGAGGGCGACGCCGATATCGCGCTCGACAAAGCTGAGCAGTTGATCTTCAATATCAGCCAGCGCCACTCGCGCTCCGACTTCGATCTCCTGCGCGATATCCTCTCAGAGTACATGAATAAGCTGGATCAGTTGCACGAACGGCGCGGCGCCATCGTCGGCGTCCCCACCGGCTTCACCGACCTGGACCGCCTGACCGGAGGGCTGCAACGCTCGGATTTGATTATTCTGGCTGCCAGACCGGCCGTGGGCAAATGCTTGACGGCCAGAACGTTAATCGATGATCCTGGCACCGGTGAGCGTATAACAATTGAAGAGTGCGTACAACGCCGTCTATCCACTATCTATGGCGTTTCAGAATATGGTCAGATGCGTCCTGCTCAAGTGAGCGACTGGATTGATAGCGGCATACAACCCTGCTATCGTGTCACAACACGTACCGGTCGCGCCGTCGAGGTAACCGGGCATCATCCTTTCCTGACTGTCAACGGTTGGACACCCTTACATGACCTGCATGCCGGTCAGTGTATTGGCGTGCCAACGCAGGTCGCCGCCTTCGGTAATGACGAAAGCTGGTCACTGGATATGGTGCGCCTGCTAGCCTACTTTATCGCCGAAGGCGGACTCTCACGCCATTCGCCGGCTTTCACAAATACCGACCCTGTCATCATCGAGGATTTCAAGCGTATTATCGCAGCACATTTCCCTGTATGCGCTATTCGCCAGGAACGTATCACGTATACCGTTGCCCAGCAGAAGAGCCTGTACACGCAGCGCGGGATCGCTATTTTACCCAGGAACCCGGTCACCGCGTGGCTGAGTGATCTGGGCTTGATGGGCAAATTGGCGAAGGATAAGTTCTTCCCAGCATGCGTCTGGAAGTGGAGCCGCCGTTACCTGGCAGAATTCTTGCGCACGCTGATGAGTTGCGATGGCAGCATTTATACGCTGGGTGGTCAGCCACGTCTTGAATTTACCGTGGCTTCACCGCAGCTTGCGACCGATGTCCATCATGCTTTTATTCGTTTTGGCCTGGAAACTAAATTCTACCGAACTTCACATGGAGCCTGGAGAGTGGAGATTACGAACCCTGACAGCGTAAGAAAGTATCAAGAGCAGATCGGTTGGATAGGAGAAAAGACCACGCGTTTTGTGGACCATATGTACCTTGTTCCCTTGCGTGTTAGCAATCGGGGCCATGCTCCACAAGAGACATGGCAAATTGTGCGCAATGCCGCACACAACCAGGGGCTCACGCTAATAGAGCTAGCGCGTAGAAGTGGTGAGACAACGAAATGCGGCAAATATGGGGGCTACAATGCCAAGACGAAACAAAGCCTGGCGCGCTATCGTTTAGCCGCTTATGCCGAGGTATTGGATCACCCCACTCTACGGTTGGCGGCCAGTACAGATATCTACTGGGATGAGATCGCCTCCATTGAGTACATAGGGGAGCACCAGGTATATGATCTGACTGTGCCGGATGGGGCGAACTTTGTGGCCCAGGATATCTTTGTTCACAATACCAGCCTGGCTCTAAGCCTGGCTCACAACGCCGCCGTCAAATACCAGCATTCCGTGGCTGTCTTCAGCCTTGAGATGAGCAAAGAGCAGTTGGTCCAGCGTCTATTAGCTATGGAGGCCATGATCGACCAGCAGCGCCTGCGCACAGGCTGGATTGAGGATGACGAGTGGGAGCGCATTGTCGCGGCGATGGGCACGCTCTCAGCGGCGAATATCTGGATCGACGACACCGCCGGCATCTCCACCACAGAGATGCG
Organism: Chloroflexota bacterium; assembly: GCA_030853145.1. Classification (GTDB taxonomy): domain Bacteria; phylum Chloroflexota; class Ktedonobacteria; order Ktedonobacterales; family Ktedonobacteraceae; genus JALYTT01. Next base: position 19,531 of record JALYVR010000001.1, read on the forward strand.
CAGCAAGGCCCGGCGTTTGCAAGCCGAGCATGGCGTTGATCTGATTATCGTGGATTATCTACAATTGATGCAATCCACGCCCAACGGCACCCGGCGCAACGAGAACCGCGTGCAGGAGATCTCAGAGATTAGCCGCAACCTCAAGGGTCTGGCCCGTGAGCTAGATGTGCCGGTGCTGGCACTCGCGCAGTTATCGCGCGCCGTCGAGAGCAGGCAGTCGAAGGTGCCGCAGTTGTCGGACTTGAGAGAAAGCGGGTGTATTACTGGCGATACACTGGTCTATCTCCCTGATACAGGCACATATCTCCCAATCGAACAACTGGTTGGGCAAAGGGACCTGCGTGTGCTTGCTCTCAATACCGAGACCTGGCAGATGGAGCCGCGTCCCGTGAGCAATGCTTTTGCCACAGGCCATAAGCCAGTCTACCGGCTGACCACCCGCCTGGGACGTACCATTCGCGCCACGGCGAATCACCGGTTCTTAACGATGCGAGGCTGGCTGAGACTTGACGCCCTTGCTCAAGGTGAGAGACTGGCTCTGCCGCGCAAGCTGCCGGGTCCTATGCATGCTAGTATGAGCGATGCTGAACTAAGCAGCTTAGCGCAAAGCGACGTGTACTGGGATGAAATTATCTCCATAGAACCCGATGGCGAGGCTGAAGTCTACGACCTGACGGTAAATGAGTTGCACAATTTCGTGGCTGGCGATATTGTCCTGCACAATAGTATCGAGCAGGATGCCGACATCGTGATGTTTATTTATAGAGACGATGTCTACAATCCAGAGTCAGAGCGCAAGAATATCGCCGACATTATCGTCGCCAAACATCGAAATGGACCAGTTGGCGAGGTCAGTCTCTACTTCCAGGCGAGCCATACGCGCTTCCGGGACCTGGAGATGACGCCGCCGCCTGAACAATAATGCTTTTTTCCCACCGCCTGAAGACTGGTGGGTATCCAGAACGGATGGATGATGACTTCCTTTGCAGGGTTTCCATCGGGGAAGAATCCCTATGTGCCGATACCGGAAGTATTCTTCACGGTAGTGTTGCCGGAGATTGAGGATAACGCTGAACTAAAAGTGACGCTGCACCTCTTCTGGTTGCTGGCACAAAAAAAAGGCGAGCCGCGCTGCGTCAGCGAGCAGGAGTTGCTGGCGGACCGCGTGCTGCAGCGAAGTCTCAAGCGCCGGGGCGATCCGCGGCCGGTAGAGGAGCGCCTGCGCCAGGGCTTGGAGAAGTCCCTGGCGCGTGGCACCGTCCTGCGTATCTATCTGCGCGTGATGGGCGACGATAGTGAGGACGACGAGGTGCTTGGCTGGTATTTCTTTAATACCGCCCGCAGCCGCAAGGTCGTGACCGAACTGCAAGGGGGCGAGATGGTGCCGGTACGCTTGTTGGATATGCAACAGGAGCGCGCCGAAGTACAGAACGAAGTCGCGGTTCCGGTTGGCGGACATGTATTGCAGAAAGGGCCTGATCGCATACATAATATACACATACAAATTGAGCGCCCGAATATATTTGTATTATACGAACAAAATATTGGCTTACTTTCCCCGCTAATCGCGGATGAATTGAGGGACGCCGCCGACCACTATCCAGTTGAATGGGTCGAGTCGGCGTTTCGCGAAGCTGTGCAGCAAAATAAGCGAAACTGGAAATATATTCGCGCTATCCTGAGGCGCTGGGAGACGGAAGGCAGGTAAACATGGAACGTTTGAACGAGATTATGACGAGAACATCGCAAAGACGCCAGCCACTGAACACGCAGCGCTCACCGCAAGATGATGCAGCGCAGAGGGCGCGCCCGGCCCGCCCCCTGAGCGAACAGACGGCGCGCCTGGACCAGCCGCTTGCGCGCGCCTCCCAGCCTCCGCGCTCCCAGCCGCCCGACCAGTACGGCCAGCGTGGACCCTCCCCGCGTGTGCGCGAAACCCAGTCAGGGTCAGCGCCCTCGCAGCCCACGTCCCGTCCTACGCATCTGCGCCCGCGCCCAACTGGCAATCGGCCCGCGGCCTACCAGTCGCGTCCTTCACAGGCGCCCGATCCTGGCTATGCGCCGGCGCCACAGCGTAGGGGAGATTACTATGCGCCCGACGACTATGGTCCCGCGCTGGCCGCCGATGCGCTCGAAGAATGGGAAGATGAAGAGGTAGGCATGCGCTATGGAGATTGGGAAAGCGATGAGAACGAGGCGCAGATGTACCTGCGCTCGAATGCTGACCCCCTCTCGCGGGGCGATTACCTGCAAACAACGCGTGAGATGCCGGCCCTACCGCCTCCGGAGTCCAGGGCGCATATCACCCGCAACCTGCGCGAGCTTCCAGCGCCGGTGACGCCGCCGCCCGTGTCGCGAGCCGTTGTCCAGACAGCGCAGTCATATCACCGCATTACCCAGCCGCTGCGACCGCGCGCCCTCCCAGGTAGCGCGTATGACGCGCTGCCCGAGCCCCCACAGGCGCAGCCGCAGCGCACATCGCGCCAGCCTGGAGCACAGGATAGGCAAGATAGGTATCCAGCCGTACCCGGTACAGCGCTATCTCCTGTAAAGACCAGAGGCGTCTGCCCGCGCTGCCGGGGAGCGGGCTATTTGCGCCAGGATGTGCCTTTTGGCTATCCCGGTTTCGGCAAGCCCGTGCCCTGTAGCTGCAAGGATGCGGTTTTGAAAGAGAAGCGGCGCCAGCAGTTGCGTGGCCTCTCCAACCTGGACGCTTTTCGCAATAAGAGTTTCAAAACGTTCAATACGCGTGTTCCTGGAGTGCAGCAGGCGCTGCAGGCGGCGGAGAACTTCGCGCTTGATCCCGATGGCTGGCTGCTGCTGATTGGCCCCAATGGTTGTGGCAAGACCCACCTGGCGGCCGCTATCGCCAATCTTCGCCTGGAAAACGGCTCTCTGGTGCTCTTCGCGACCGTGCCCGATCTGCTCGATCACCTGCGAGCTGCCTTCGCTCCTACCTCCAACGAGGTCTACGATCAACTGTTTGCACGTATGCGTGAGGCGGAGCTGCTGGTACTCGACGACCTTGGCACGCAGCAGAGTTCGCCCTGGGCCAACGAGAAGCTCTTCCAATTACTCAATTATCGCTATAACTCGCGCTTCCCGACCGTAATCACCGCCAATAACAAGGGTTTGCAGGCCGTCGATGAGCGCATCCGCTCCCGCCTGTCCGATGCTGGCCTGGTGACCGCGATCACGTTTGATGGCTCACACGATTACCGGCCGCGCAATCCCAGGTGAGAATAGTCTGAGCCTGGGGTGCCGTTCTTTGTCTTGCGTTTGCGCCGCGTAGGTGCTATCATAACTGTACACACGTTCCTTCATACAAATGGGGAACTCCTCTGCACAAAGCGTTCTTAAACTGGCGAGATATCTTGCGGATAATCTCGCTTAGCTTAGATAAGACGGTACAGAAATAGGCCGTTACAAAGGAGCAAAGATGGGTGCGGTTTTTAATCCCAACGACCCGAAACGGATAAAGGAGTCGCGGGAGATCCTGGAGCCTAAAGGGCACATTCCCTATCCCAGCATTCTCGAGACCACGCCACGTGGCGAGCGGCAGTGGGACATCTACTCGCGCTTGTTGAACGAGCGCATCATTTTCATCGGGACGCCGATTGATGACACCGTAGCGAACCTGGTGGTGGCTCAGTTGCTCTATCTCCAGAGTTCGGATGCCTCCAAAGACATCTCTATATATATCAACTCCCCCGGTGGCAGCATTTATGCGGGTCTGGCCATCTACGATACGATGCAGTGGGTCAAGCCCGATATCACTACGGTCTGCGTAGGCATGGCGATGAGCATGGGTGCGGTCCTGTTGGCTGCGGGTGCCAATGGCAAGCGCTTCTGCCTGCCGAACTCCACGGTGCTGATTCACCAGCCGCTGGGTGGCGCCGAAGGCCAGGCGGCAGACATCGAGATCACCGCGCGCGAGATCTTGCGCCTGCGCCGCAGCATCTATGAGATCCTGTCCAAGCATACCGGGCAGACCCAGGAACGCATCATGCAGGACTCCGATCGTAACTACTACCTCTCAGCAGATCAGGCAGTCGAGTACGGTCTCATCGATGAGGTGCTCAGCAGCGGCGAAGAGGTTCCTTCGCACTAAAGGTCCAAGGTCCGCTTATAAGGATGCATCAGCACTGGCAGGTTTGAGCTTCTTGTTCATCCTGCCCGTGTGCCCATGTTGCTATCTAAAATTATCCTCTCCTCTATCGATAAGAGTCACCACGAGAGGTTGTCTCTATAGATAGAGGAGAGGACCTGGGAGTTTCGAGCCACACCGTTTGATAGGGAAGAGCATTTGTCTAAGGATACGCTACCATCACTCAAGGAACGTGTTATTCGCTGTGTCCTCTTCGACCTTGGAGACACGCTCTGGTATCGCAAGGATATGCATACCTGGCATCGACTGGAGACCGCTTCTAATCGACGGGCGGCCGCGCTACTGCGCGCGCAGGTCGCGCCCGATCTCCTGGCGGATATGGACGATACGCTCCTGGGCAAACAGCTCCGCGACGAGCTTGATACACAGACGCGCACAGCCATTCGCCAGCACCCGGAAGTCGAGCGCGATGGGCCGCTGATCACTGTGCGCGCGATTGAGCGCCTGGGCCTGGGGCAGGTCGACCTGGTTAGCGGTGCGGCGGTCTTCGAGGCCCTGCGTATCCGTATCCCTGAGTCGCGCCCACTCTTCGATGATGTGCTGCCAACGCTGGCGGAACTGCGGCGGCGCGGCTTCCTCCTGGGTGTTGTGACCAATCGCCTGTGGGGCGGCAAGCTCTTCGAGGAAGACCTGCATACCCTCGGCCTCCTGGATTACTTCGATCTTGCCAATATCGCGACCTCTGCCGACCTGGGGATACGTAAGCCGGGAGCGGCGATTTTTACGCACGCGCTCAATGCGCTGGATGTCCCGCCGGCACATGCCGCCATGGTGGGGGATTCGCTGCGCTCGGATATCGTGGGGGCCAGGGCGCTGGGCATTTTTGCGATCTGGAAGCCCAAGCCGCATGTCAGGGCCGCTCTGAAAGCTCACCTGGTTGCTCCCGGCGTTTCTTCCGGCGGACACCAGGATCAAGCACCGCCGGCCTCTTCACAGGAGGAACTCCCCCCCGATCTGCCTTCCGGCATGCACGTTACCGATGATGACTATATCCTCTCGTTTGTGCAGCGCCACGATAATCGCTATAAGTGGGACCCACTGCATAATGACGAGATCCGACCCGACCTGACTATTGAACATCTGAGCGATCTGCTGGATATATTGTTGAAACCGGGGGAGCAGTAAGCCGTGACACCTCGTCTCCGTAAGTTGCTATTTGAGACGCTCTACAGGAATCGCTACCTCTACCGTTTCGCCAGTACTGTGCCTTTCGCGGGCCAGTGGCGCGTCTGGCAGCGTCTCGTGCTGACCCGGCTGCACGGGCGCGATGTGCTGGAACTGGGCTGTGGCCTGGGCAACCTGCTGGCGGATATGATCGAGGCCGGCTATAATTGCCGCGCTGTTGAGCACTCTCCGCAAATGGTGGAGGCCGCGCGCGCTACGCTGCGCAGGCGTGGCGTGGGTCAGGCCGGCTATGTGATCCTGGGCTCCGCGCAGCGTGTGCCCTTTTCCGATGCCTCCTTTGATACCGTCGTCAGTACCTTTCCCTCGGAATATATCTATGACCCCGATACCATCGCCGAGGTAGCCCGTATCCTGCGTCCAGGCGGGCGCCTGGTCGTGGTGGAGGGCGCGCACCTGCTCTCCGTAGGTCTCCTACAACCCTTCCTGGTCCTGATGCAGATGCTCGTCTATGGCTTTCCCGGCAAGAGTCGCCAGCCCGGTCCTGGCGAGGATATGATGCCCCAGCGGGATAAGCAAGGCAATATCCTCTATACCGATCGCGATACTGGCACAGGCATGACGACCGATGTGTTGCCGGGCGCGCCTTTCGGTCAACAGATCCCTCTCGAACAGTCAGGCCTGTTCCGCCGCTCCGAACGCGTGCGCAGCCGCCGCTGGGAGGTGTATATCACTATTGGCGAGCGGGAGATAGGCCAGCAGGGGCAAGATGCGGCAGGGGAGCGGGGCGCAGGCCTTGTCGGCGGGCAAGGGGCGCCGCTTCGGCGCCCCTACACGAAATGAGGATATGGCGCTGGCCAATCACAATTCTGGTTCTCGTTGTTATTCTGGCGAGTGTCGCGTTCACCGTGGTCTTTATTGCCAACAGGTCCTCAGGCAGCACGCCTCTTCGCGCCTGTAGAGCTGCTTCAGCCAGCGCTTCTGGTTCACCTGTATCTGCCACCTGCCGCTACCGGATACTTGTCTTCTCCAAAACTGGCGCGTTTCGCCACGCGTCTATCCCGGATGCCATCGCGGCGCTCAAGAAACTGGCGCGCCAGCATAGCTTCGCTGCGGACTTTACGGAAGATGCCAGCACCTTCAACGACGCGAACCTGGCCCGCTATAATGCCGTCGTCTTCTTGCTGACCACAGGTCATATCCTCGCTGCCGATCAGCAGGCGGCATTCGAGCGCTATATCCGGGCCGGCGGTGGCTATGTGGGCGTGCATTCCGCCAGCGATACCGAGTACGATTGGGCCTGGTATGGCCGCCTGGTGGGCGCGTACTTTGATCGCGTGCATGGCCACTCGCATGTGACCCAGGCCAGCGTGCATGTCGTCGATGGCAGCAGTTTCTCCACCTCCATGCTGCCGGCGACCTGGGTGCGGACCGACGAGTGGTATAACTTCGCCACCAATCCACGCAATACTGTGCATGTGCTGCTGACCGTTGATGAAACAACCTACCAGGGTGGGGTGATGGGCGCCTATCACCCCATTGCCTGGTACCACCAGTACGATGGCGGCCGCGCCTGGTATACCGCCATGGGCCATACTTCTGAGAGCTATGGCGAGCCGCTCTTCCTGGCGCACCTGTGGGGCGGAATTGTCTATGCTGCCTGTGCTAATGCATGCTAACGGGCCAGGTGGGGCGCAGGCCTTGTCGGCGGGCAAGGGGAGCCGAAGCGGCGCCCCTACACGAAAGGACCGACGAGGCAAGCCACGCGCTACGGGACGGGCGCTATGGCGGATTGCTTCCTCAGCCTGCCTGCTATGTAGATGAAGAGCGCCAGGATGAGAATGACCCCGATGGTGTATGCAAGCACATTCGCTGGGATCGACTGCGTGCCGACATTAAGCAACCAGCCTTTGACAGTTGAACCGATGGGATCGGGCAGCAAGGATGATACCAGGATGGCGTTGATGAGGACGTGCTGTAACAGCGCGCAGGCCCAGCAGACGAGAGCGTTACGCGCGCGGTGCGTTTTGGTTCTCGTCATGTAATACCAGCCGAGCGTTCCCATAGCGGCGCCAAACCCCTGCACGATGACCAGGCTGCTGGTAATCAATGTGAGGCCGGCCCAGTTGTTGTATACTGCCCCGACGAGAAAGAGCGCCTCGATCAGACCAAAGCCCGCGCCGCATACCAGCCCCATGGCGAAGGCCTCGGCCGCCGAGCGGACCTTGCCCATAAACGTCACTAGCAGCAGCGGCTTGGTAAACTCGTCAATCAACGGTATCGCCACGATAGCCGCCAGCAGGCCCAGGTTTGTGAGAAGCGGTGCCAGGCTCTGGGGATTCTGATTCTGACATATCGGCAGGGCGGGCGCGATAAGGCACTGGCTGTAGGATTGATTGAAGGATGTGCTGAAAAGCTGCACTATCGCCGTATATTCCATGTACAAAGCCATGCTCACGGCGAAGGTGATGCCGCTGGCGAAGGAGACCAGCATCCGTCGCCAGGTGAAGGCTTCCTGGAAAGCCCGCAGCCGCCATAGGCCGAGGGCGATCAGGATGAACGCGGGAAGTACGGCAGCGACCACCAATAACGCGATTATCAGCAGCGTGAGACCGCCTGACCCCAGGTCTTGCCCACTGCTATAGCTGCTATATAGCGCGTACTCAACGCCGACGACCGCGATATAGAGCAGGAGGAATACCCAGAAAGCTGGCACTCTGAAGATGGCCGAGGGCTTTCTCATCAAGGCGCGAATGCTGTGGTAAATCGTGAAGCCACCCCCCACAAAGCTGGCGAGCATGCAGGTAAATGTGATGATTGTGATAACAAGTGTGACTGTGGTAATGTGCGTTGTGCTTGATACGCTCGCTAGAGATATTCCCGTAAGCGTAAGCACGAATGGGAAGAGCCAGAATAACCCGGCCAGGATCGCCAAGATGGAACAGACGAGCGCGGTCACCGCGATCCCGGTGAGGTAGCCATCGGAGCGGCCCTGTGCTGGCGGGACACCTGCCGGGTAGCCGTAAGGCACTGAGTAGGCGCCATATGGAGGGGCCGGTGGGGGCGACCCGGTAGCATATTCGGCGTAAGGGTACGGTGACGATGCTATCGCCCCTGGAGATTGTGGTTGTGGCTGGACCGGAGGCGGAGGAGGCGCCAGAGGCGCCGGCACTGGCATACCCCCCTCAGTTGGTCCCCATGAGCCCCACTGTTCGGAGGCCGTTTGTTCCTCATTGAGGTCAGGTTTAGCTGGTGGCATCGCGTCTTCTATGCTCACAAGTGATGTACCTCTCATTCTTTGCTTGTTCTGTAGTAAGCTAACACGAATGCTTGTGTACGTCAACTCTTCAGTAAATTCAGTCAAACCTGCCATAACCGTCCCCTTGTTGACGAAGAGGCAAACCTCCGTTACTATAGCTACCAGCGTCACCAGGATGATTGTGTAGCGGAGGAAGGGAGCAGGTATGGCGGGGATACATGATCGGCAAGAGGTCAGGGGGCGAGAGGTGCCGGTGGGCCGCGCCTTGCGCAACGGGGAATACCGCGTAGAGGCGGTGCTGGGACATGGAGGGATGGGACGCGTGTTCCTGGCCTCTCATGTAGAACGCGCTAAGATGTTTGCGTTGAAGCAGGTGCGCGCGGATCATGTACTCGCCGAGGAGCTAATCGAGGAACTTGATCGCGCGCTTTGGATCAGAAACGCCACAGGTAGCATTCCGGCAGAATACCTATCAGAGTATACCTTGCCTCCCTTGCCCATCAGTGGCGGGTCGCACACGGATCGCTTTTTGCGGGAGGCGCTCCTCCTCCTCCGTCTGAAACATCCAGCGATCCCGTCGCTCCATGACTACTTCTTTGAGGATGGCTGCTGGTACCTGGTGATCGACTACATTGCGGGACCGACGCTGGCAACCTACCTGCGTCAGCATGCGCCGCTGCCACCGCTCGAAGCTCTCAACTATGCCATGCAGTTCTGCGATGTACTGGACTATCTGCACAGGCAAGACCCGCCGGTCATCTTTCGCGACTTGAAACCGGCGAATAGTATGCTCGCGCCTGGTGGCCGGCTGATGATTATCGATTTTGGGATCGCGCGCTACTTCAAAGAGGGTCAGGTGAACGATACCATGAATTTTGGGTCGCCCGGCTATGCCCCGCCCGAACAATACTATGGCGCCGGACAGACCGACGCGCGTTCCGACCTGTTCAGCCTGGGCGTTATCTTGCATGAGATGATTAGCGGGCAGCGCCCCATTGGCTACAGTCAACACCTGGAGTCTGTGCGCCGGAGCAACCCCGCCCTCTCTCCCGTGCTCAGCGCCCTCATTACGATTGCGACGCGGGCAGATCCGCGCTATCGCTTTCAATCGACTCACGCCTTCTTGCAGGCCCTGGAATGTACCTATGTCATTGAAGAGCGGCGCGCCTACCAGCAGCGTGTACATATCGCGCGCGCCGCCAGGCCAGTAGACACGGACGCGCGACCTGTCATCCGGCTCAAAGAGATCCTCCAGGAGGACGACGAGAAGCAGGTGACAGGGGGCCTGATACGCATTCAGTTCGCAGCCGATAGCACCCCTGCTCTTGATCTGCCTGAACAAGCAGCATGTGAAGAGCGCAAAGAGGTAGCCCCGATGAAGCCGCATATGCTACGGTTGTACATCGTTCTAGCTCTACTGCTGATGTTGCTGGGACTGACAGCGCTGCTCTATTTTCATACATAGTTCATCAATCAGTACGCGTGAAGCACGTGAAGCATGTAATCTCTTCGGTTCAAAGGTTTAGAGTCCGCACGCTTTCTTGTAGGGTAAGCGCTCTCTAATTTGCGAAATCCAGATGGCTTCGTCAGAAAAATGCCCTCGCCCTCGGTAAAAGAATGCAGGCTTCTTTGAAACTCCTCCGTCGTTGCTACTGGCAGCGTTCCCGTCAAAAGAAAGGTCTCTCCGCGCAGGAGCGGCCTCTCAAAGGTCGCCTGTAATGCCGACAATTTGAACAGCGCCTGGCTAATGGCATGGATCGGAGCACTCAACTCAAACTGGTTCAGAGCCGTCTCTTCAATCGCCCGGTGAAACGCGAGAGGCAACGAACCAAGTTTTACCTCTAATGTATAGCTGATGCCACTGCCAGTGGTTCCTGGTTCAACCCTGAAGCCGACTGTCGCATAAAATGGATTCTCCGCTGCTCCCATCACATCTACTGCCTGCCCCGTTCCGCTGGGCTTTTCGACGCAGACGACCCTTGTCTCTGAGAACTGGACAGCCAGGCCATAGTTTTCCTGAAGTAGTGTTTCAATCACTTCTTTCTGCACTTCGCCAAAAATCCGCAGATAGATTTCATGATGGAAGGTATCTTTTTGATACGCGTGAGGAGTGTATGGAACTCTGCGCCTCTCCGATCGATCTTGTTGACAAAGAAGATCGTGGGGATGCCCAGCTTCAGGAGGATGGTCATGAGGAACTTTGTTTGAGCCTGGATGCCTTCCACGGCCGATATCAGCAGAATCGCGCCATCCAGAACGCTGAAGGAACGCTCAACTTCCGCGATAAAGTCCGCGTGTCCAGGGGTATCAATCAGGTTGATTTTCAGATCGTGTACGAAAAAGGAAACGACTGAGGCTTTAATCGTAATGCCTCTTCTTTTTTCCAGGTCCAGCGAATCGGTCTGGGTGTTTCCGTGATCAACCCGGCCAATTTCAGCGATGATGTTGGTTTCAAACAGGAAGCGCTCTGTCAGGCTTGTCTTTCCAGCGTCTACGTGCGCTACGATCCCGATGTTCACTGTTTTCATTCAGTAGAATCCTCTGTGTGTTGTCTTTCTGCACGTCATTCTCCTTATGTGTATTGTTGCATTGCCGCATGTAATAATTCTCCGATCTTGGTGGTAAAGCTACTGGGTAGCTCGATTGAATGGTTGTACCATATATGACGAGAGGTCAGTTTGTCAAGGGATACCTATGTGAAGGCGCGGGCTTGGCCTGAGCCTAGAGAGCCGGTCGAGAAATAGAGCTGGCAATCTCCTGACAGAAAAGTATCCTCGGATTTGGGAGAGGGAGGGGAGATGGCGCTCACGGGTGCTATCTCCCCTCCCTCTTGTTCCCCAGAAAAAGGGAAGGACAGACATTTAGACAGCAGTTGCAAAAACCTTGTGATAGGTGTACGTACGGCGCAGCAATTGAAAGCCAACTGCTTCGTAGACGAAACGTGAGGAGGTAAACTCTGTGCTTTTCTCCTCTTTCCCGGGATGAGTGCCTATCACCAGTGCCGCCTGCATGACTCGTTCGCGTAAGCGCTGTAACCCGCCAAGCATCAGCGCCGTTGCCAATCCTTGACGACGAAATTGCGGGCGCGTTCCTACCGGTTCAAACAGGCCCACGCGGTTCACCGGGTCCACCCAGCAGATGCAGCCAGCTGCCGGCGTGCCATCAGGAGCCATGACCATCAGATCGAGCTGAGGATTGTATTGGGGCATCTTCATCACTGCCAGTTGTCGCAAGGTCCCCTCCTCGTATGTCTTGCTGCCCTTTGGGAGAAAAGCATCACGTTGAAGCGCGGCCCGCATCTCTGCCTCGGCCTCGCCAACAATCGGGCGAATCACGAACCCTGTCGGCAGAACTGGTGCAGGCACGGGCTCTATCAGCGGCCGGTGGTAGAGATGAAAGTACATTTCTCGACGCTCATATCCTTCACGCTCAAGAAAACTCACCGTCTCCAGATCGTCGTCTGAGGCTTCTTCCCATACCTCGTACTGGTTCTCGCCCTGCTGTTGAGCGCGCTCTTTTAGATGCTGCAACCCCCACTGGCGCACCATAAGATAGCGCTCGTGCGTACGAAAGTTGGGATGAAGCCGGCAGACGATCTCATTCCCGGCAATGATCCCCAGAGCAAGCGCCTCACCATTTTCTTGATACCAGAAACGCCAGTTCTGCTGATCATCCAGCGAACCATCTCGGCACCACCATTGCAGGTCGCCAACGTGCAGATAATCGCCCAGTGGGTCGCATGAGCGACAGATTGTGACAAATTTCATGGCCTCTACAAGAGCTGGTCCGCCATTACGAGCAAGCTTCTGTGCTGTGTTCATGTGTTTGTCTCCTTGTTTTTTCTATTGGTGCGTTATCGCGTGTTTCCCTTCGTCTGATCGGTGAAATTCCCACCGCTCAGGAGCTTCTGTTCCGCTATTGCCATCAATACATCATTTCACCTGCTTTCATGTGGATAACAAGCGCACGAGCAGAAACCATCTCATTGTGGCAACATCGACAAAAGCAGGGAGCAAACGAAGAAGCAAACTGCGTCAAGCCAGGTGAGCGAGCAAAGAGATGGTGCGCTACCCGGCTACAAGGAGAGGAAAAAGGAGAGACGCAAGGGAGAAAATGGCGACCAGCAAGCTATTACTCAGCCTGGAGAGGCTAAGCATCTCTCAGCCTGTCTGGCACCCTCTTCTGCCGCATAAGCCAATCTTGTGCCGGGGCTTATGCGGCGAAGGTGCTTGTGTTGCGGTTACGGTTACGATGGATCATCCATCCAGGGGTTTTTATCTCCCCTCCCAAGTAGACAGCATTCATGGACCTACCGTACCATACGGCTGTGGTCCATGTCAAACGGGACACACGAGTTTGAAACCACTCAACCATCCGAGAGCCGAGATGGTTCGCACAAGAGAAATGATCAGGAGGAAACGTGTGCAACCAGCCCTGTGGAAGCCCCCCGTAGCACTCATTGTTGGTCGATGGCAAGGCCGACGGGCACGGTATCGAGGTATCCGCAAGAACCTCTTCGATCTCCGCCGCTGCGCCGTCGTTCACAACTTGCACATTCTAGCATGTTCTAGCGTGTTCTCTGCTGAGTTTCAGGAGGCAGCGTGATTATTCGACCGGTTCTCTAGGAGTGGATCGTCTCGTACACCAGCGGTCCTACCACCACCGGGGTAGCGCTCCAGGTGTAGCAGGCCAGCAGCGCTTTCTGAATAGAGGTGGCCTCTGACTTGCTGCGGGCGTGGATCTCTACCAGCGGCTCGCCAGTTGCGCGATAGTCTCCTACCTTGGCTTGTAGAACAAGGCCTGTGCTGTGGTCGATCTGGTCATCTTTCTTGAAGCGTCCGGCTCCCAGTTGCATACTTGCCAGGCCCATCTGTACAGCGGTGATGCCGGCGATATAGCCGTTGCGGGGAGCGGTAAGCATCGTGCGCACAGGAGCAGCCGGCAGCAGGGCCGGCTGCTCGATCTGGCGGTGGTCGCCACCTTGCGCCGCGACAACCTCCGCCAGCTTCGCGACTCCCGCCCCCGATTGAACCGCGTGGGCCACGCGCGCCTGGGCCTCGGCCTGGCTGCCCGCGCTGCCTGTCATCAGCAGCAACTCCGCGACCTCCTGGTAGCAGAGGTCCGCTACATCCTGCGGCCCCTGCCCTGCCAGGATAGCGATGGCCTCGGCAATCTCCAGCGCGTTGCCGATGGCGCGACCGAGCGGCTGCTCCATCGCGGTGATGGTTGCGACTGTGTGGAGGTTCGCGAGTTGACCGATGTCAACCATGGTCTGGGCCAATTGCCGCGCCTGCTCGACCGTCTTCATGAAGGCGCCGTTGCCGACCTTCACATCGAGCAGGAGATGTGAGGCTCCAATTGCCAGTTTCTTGCTCATAATGCTGGCGGCGATCAAGGGGATGCTCTCAACTGTGCCGGTCACGTCGCGCAGGGCGTACATCTTGCCATCGGCGGGCGCCAGGTCGCTTGATTGGCCCGCCAGGACGATACGGTGCTGCGTGAGGATGCGCATGAACTCTGTGGGTGAAAGTGTGGCGCGGAAGCCATTGATCGACTCCAGCTTATCGATGGTACCGCCGGTGTGACCCAGGCCGCGGCCTGACATCTTGCCGACCGCGACTCCGCACGCCGCTACCAGGGGTGCGACAACCAGCGTCACCTTATCCCCCACGCCGCCTGTGCTGTGCTTGTCGATGACCGGCGAGATGCTGTCGCGGATATGGATCTGCGCGCCGGAGCGCGCCATCGCCAGGGTTAGATCGCTGGTCTCGCGCGCATCCATGCCGCGCCAACAGGTAGCCATCAGCCAGGCCGACATCTGATAGTCGGGTACCTGCTCATGGGTGTATTGTTCGATCAGCCAGTCGATCTCTGCTGTGCTGAGCGCGTGCCCATCCCGTTTCCTCTGAATGAGTTCAATGACCTGCATGGTCCGTCCTGACGTTTGTCACGCTATTCCGTCAGCACAATGCGGACGGAGTCACTTTCAAACCCGTTGCCGGTCTCGATCACGTAGCGGTTCGTGATCTGACTGCCCAGGCGCACGTTGCGGTCGAAGGTGAGTTCACCGTTCGTGAATGCGTAGGCCTGAGAATCCCGTTCGTGGAAGCCCTGGATGTTGATGCTGTTAAAGCGATCTTCCTGCTGTTGCTCCTGAAGCGCTTTGAGAAGCGTTGCGACCTGCTGCCAGGGCGCACCTCTGGGATAAGTAATGCGTACGATCTTTTTCTGCCCATTGCCAACGTTGCTCTCTGTCACAGTATAGTTCAATGCTCCTGGCAGTAGCGCTTTCAGGTGTGCCATGGTGTGCGGGGGAAACGGCGCGGGCGGGTCTGGCGCCACCCGTGGTGCCGGTGATGCTGCGGGCGGCGCGGAGACTGGCTGTGCCGGACGCGCCTGCGCAGGTGGTGTCTGAGGTGGCTGCCGGTGCGGCAATGGCTGTCGGCCCTGTGATGGAGGCGCCTGGTGTGGCGGTGGCTGCTGGTACGGCGGTGGTTGCTGATACGGTGGTGGTTGCTGGTACGGCGGTGTCTGTGTTGAAAGGGTACGCCCGCAGCGCACACAGTACGTGGCCTGGTCCGAGTTGATGCCTCCGCAAAATGGACAGCGCATAATGTGCTCTCCCTCTGTCGTCTTGTGTTTCTGTGAACTAGTATATCATATAACGATGACCTGGTCGGTATGCTTCTCGATACTTCCAGAGATCTTCGAAAGCTGCTTGCTTCATGAGTTACCCCGAATTTTTCGAACGGGCGTTTGAGAGCCGTTCGATCCCCTTCTCAAGCGGGGTTGCAA
>JALYVR010000073.1 GCA_030853145.1 Chloroflexota bacterium
TAAGGGACCTGTGGGATCGGTAGCTGGATGCGTACCTGGCGGTAAGGACCGTTTAGGGTTTCTAGTGAGCGCATTCAGGCTGAGATTCGTGGCAATGCGGTACAACCAGGCCCGATACGATCCAGGAGTCGTAAATGTCGCGCGTTTCTCCCATGCCCGCATCAGTGTCTCTTGCACGAGGTCTTCGGCGTCATGCACCGAGCCAAGCATCCGATAGCAATGCACGAGGAGTTCACGCTGATACGGTGCCGCCAGCGTATCGAAGGCCGTCCTATCTCCCGCCTGAGCGGCGGACACCAGTGCGATTTGGGTCGGGGTCTCCATCAAGATATTGCTTTCACTCGTCTTATCCTGCCTGGTCTCTAGCTCGCGCCCTTGCGCGGGGCGAGCCGACGTTTTTGTAGCAGCCAGACTCCGACACCCGCTATCACCACCGCCAGCCCACCGGCTATCAGTAGCAGCGGACCCATGCTCCGACTACTTATACTGACGTTCACGGTGCCGCCCTTTAGTTTATCATCTTGCGGCACACTCATCTGGTTGGGTGTCGTCATAACTACGGTGATGCCGGCCCTGGTAGGCAAGGGCGCGGCTTTCTTCGTGGGCGAGGACTGCGCGCTCGGAGACGAAGCGGCTGCCTGGGCCGAATTCGCGCTGACTTGCAACTTCGATTCATCGACGACCTCGAAGTTCGAGCCTTGAATGCCGCGCAGCAGGCCAAGCTGGTCGTTGTTCCAGCGGCTATCGGGCGCGCCCCCCACAAACCAGCTCGTGCCGTTGTCCGCGACGATCATGCCATAGTGCTTGAGCGCGGTCAGAATGATCTGATCCACTCGTGGGAAGGAGGCGATATTGAAGCTGGCCTTGAGGCGCAGGCGCAGCCCCATCGGCGGTAAGTTGGGATCGGCATTGGGAGAGGCCTGGTGACGCGCGGGCCAGATGAAGGTGTTTTGCGTGCGCGTGGCGGTGAAGCGCAGGGCGTGCGTGATGACTCCCGCCGCTATCTCGTCGTAGCGCACCAGCCCCGGCAGCATGGGCAGGCCCGCCGCGTCGGCCGAGGTCCAGGTACTTGGCCGCAGCGCGTTCGAGTTCAAATTCCAGACCGCGCCGCTGCCAGCGTGCCAGCTCCCGTCGCTCTGAGGGTACGCGCTGAACAGCTCGTACACCTTGCAGGTGCCGCTATTGACCACGATTACATGGCGGTCGCCGCTGCTCTGCGAGCCGCCCTCGATCGGTACGTTCGGCGGGATAGGGTACGGGCCGGGATCGCTCTCGGCGGCATAGTCAAAATGCACCGTCACCATCGGCTGGTTGCCCGGCACGATCACATAGGGGATGCCTATCGGCCCACCAGCGTACAAGCCGGACCCGAAATCCGCGTGCATATGGGCCGTGCTGCCCATGCTGGCGACAAAATTCGCCGAGTTGCGGTGAACTGGCAGCGTCGAGATGTCGCGGTTCCAGATATTGTTGGCCGGGAAGAGCGGGCAGCCGCCAAGGCCGGGCGCGCCATTGGCCCCCGCAGTCTGCGCCCGCGCTACCATACCACTCATGATGACGCTATAGACGATCATGCTCAGCGCAAACGCCAGGCTGATCGCGCGATAGATGTGTCTACGCGCAGGGAGCCGCACTCTCATATCATTCACCTTTTCATACACCCCTATTTTTTGCTATCTCCATGCTACCATCGGCAAAAGGATCGCGCATCTTGATAGCAAATTACTCCTATCCCCACCCTGAATCCCTTCTTCCTGAAACAGGTGGATGCGTGGATCAGTCTGCGGTCCCCAGGAACAACTGTAACCAGTAGGGCCACTCGCCTGCATATTTCTGCCGCACCTTCGGTTCAAGGGATCGAATATACTGATACCAGGTAAGCCCACGGCCAAGGATACCCAATTTTTGCGCTATCTGAAATGCTTCGCGCAGACGCTCTATGGGCGCGTAGCTTGTCCACGCCTCAAGGTAGACATCGCGCAGATACTCTTGCTGCGCGCCATTGAGGTCTCCATAACCTGCATAACGCAAAATGACTGCCAGGGAGTAAAATGGATGGGCTATAAAGCTTTCCGCCCAATCAAAGAAAATGTAGTGATCTTCCTGCACCATGATATTGCCACTATGTAAATCATCATGATGCAGCGTCTCTGGTATGCCATAGCTCGCCAGTTCGTCACACATGCCCTTCAATTGTGGCAGAAAGACGCGTAATTGGGCCGCGTCCTCTTCTGTTATGCCGCCGCTCTTGCCAATACGCAACATATCTGTGTCAACCAGCGCTTCCGCGACAAGAGAGGGCAATTTCTCCAGGCGGCGATCTGGACACCCCTGCAGGAGCAGCGTGTCGCGATAGCCAATGGCCTCTTTCTGCAGGCGAATATAGCTCGTCAGGATGTCTGTCCAACACGCGCTATCATGCACTCTTTCCTGAGAAGCGCTCAGTAACGTTCCGGCATCCTGCATGAGCATCCAATTCTGCCGGCTTTCTATCGCCAGGACAGAAGGAACGACGGTAGGCCATAAGCGGGACAGCGTCGCGGTCAAGGCCACTTCGTGTGGAAAGGCCGGATCACAGCATTTGAGGTAGAGAGTACTTCCCGTTGTATGAATGCGTAAGATGTAGGACCAATCAGAGACCTCTACCTGTTCTACCTCGGTAGCCTGATAGCCCAGTCTCGCAAGCTGCTCTTCCAACCAGGAGGTGAGGATAGTATACCAGCCTATTCTCCTCCACGGACGGCGCAACTCGTTGTCATCGCTCCCCTGCATTTCATGAAACCAGCTTTCCAGCACTGTATAGTGTCGCGGTTCAGCAAGCATACGTTCTGAGAGGTCCTCAAAGCGTATCCAGGCGGCATAGGCTGGTACCTGGTCGCTGGCGCTATGGTTATCCACGGCATAGATTCTCTGGACCTCTGTCTCAGACGTATCCTGCTCATCGGCGCAGTAGAGGATGGTGACCTCCAGGCCAAGCTGGCGCTGTATCGCTTGATTGATGGCAGCAGGCTCGTCTTCGGCACAATGGGGCAGCGCCCAGCTATGCCCTTGTTTCAGCATCAGGACGCGCGATGCATCTGGGTGCGGGATAAGCGCGAAGGTGTTGGATAGCGTTGTAGCCATAAGTATACTCCTTTGATGTGTGAAGAGGAGGGTACTAAAACGTTGTAAGACGAGGAAATCTGGTGGCTTCTGTTGGTTCAGACAGGCGTACTGAACATGTACCGAAGCAATACCTGGGATAAGGCATAGCGGGGATAGGGAACAGAAACAATCATAGACTGCCCAGCCCCATTACCGAGACAATGCCGGGGTTCCTGTTCACTATGCTGAATGAGCATATGCGCGCCCTTGGCCACATGTGCCAGATGTAGGCAAGAAACACGATTTGTGTCGTGAAATATATTGTAGCACTTTTATTGTAGAGCATAGGCTATGCGAAAGTCAAGGGAAGCGAAGAGGCCGGTATGGAGAGTATGTCTTCCATGCCGGCCTCTTCGCTTGCACAATCACTATGGCACAACAGTCACCACCGGTGCAGGAGCATTATGCGCGCCGGTTTTATCCACCAGGTCAGATCCATAAACATGCTGCCAGAGTTCCGCGCCCGTGGTGGCATCGAACGCGTACAGCAGGCGCGGCTGTGCGCTGGCGTATAGCACACCGTTCTTGACCGCCACCGGGTATGTTTTTCTCAAGCACTGCCGCTATTTCAATACAGCTCAGACCATGGCCAAAGCGCAGGCGCAATACCTCTTGCTGCGACTCCGGCAGATCATGCAAGGCTGTATGTAGACGCGCATACTCTTCCTGTTTGAGAATGACCTGCTCCGGCGCCAGGTCTTCGTCCTCGTATATAACTTCCGCCATCTGTATCAGAGATACACTGGGATGGCGGGAGAAGCGCCGATAGTGATCTATCAATTTGTTACGAGCTACACTCCAGATCCAGGCCTGCTGCTCTTTCTCGCTTAGCGACGAGAAATGCTCGCGCTCCAGGACCGCCAGGAAGACCTCCACCAGAAGGTCTTCGGCGTCCTCCCGCGAAGCTATTTGCCGGCACAGATAGGCGAATATCCTGGGCGCGTAGCGCTGGTATAGCTCGGCACCAAGCGAGTCATCGAGCAGAACGCGTTCTTGTTGCATCTCGTCCCCTATGTCTTTGAGATCTCGTCTATATATCGCAACCAGAGCAAAAACATAACAATGGGGAGCACATGGAAGCAACATCTGGGAGGAATGGAGCTATTCACCTGACTGGGGCAGGCTCTCGCACTGATCGAGCACAAAGTGGACAAAACGCAGCGTTTCGGAGAGCGTGGCATCAGGATCTACCTCTTCATCGCGCCACGCTGCACGCCACGCGAGCGCGCGCTGAATTAACGAAGACCACTCAGGCATTTCCTGCTCAGCCCATAGAGCCGCCTGTTTCTTTGAAACAAACTCCGCGGTCTTAAATGTATAGAGTAGTCGGCACATCGTGACGATCATAAAGGCCTGGTAAGGGCGCGAGTGAATATGCTCAGTCGATGTTACCCACGCACGCCACTCTTGAAGTAGCTCTTGTAGAGCATGCAGGCGTTCCTGTTTTGAAATAGGCTCAACGAGCGTTTTTGGCGCTGGGCCATAGAGCGTTGCGCCTTTTTCGCGGAGCACGTAGCGGTTAACGATCCAATCGGCTCCAGATTCTTTCACATGCAGCGGTTCACCCGGACTGATGAGCGCTATCTTCCCATGCGCCGTAGACTTTTTTAGATTCTCAAGTGAGAGATAGCCTACTTCAATGCGGTTATCCCACCGCTTATGCGTGAGCGCGATATGCGCGTGCATCGTTCTGATGCGCTCAAGCTCTGTGTCGTCAAGGTCAGCAGCAAGCGCGGCTACCAGGTCGATATCGCTGCTTTCGTAATCAAAATCTCCCGTGACAAGAGACCCGAACACATAGAGCCCGATGAGTTTTGGTCCCAGCATCGTCTGCATTCGCTCCAGGAAGAGGGCTAACAAGGCATTAATATCCGCGTATGGTGTGGGGTCAGCTTGCATCGTTATAAAGCCTCCGGTTGTTGCATCTCAATGGCCTGTAGCGGCAACACCATTATACGCGATGATATAATCAAGCATGGCAGAAATAACTAACGAGCAGGCCATCGCCGATTGGTCCAATGCGCCACGGGAGTTGCTGGATAATTTCGGCGACGAGGGCGACTTCGCGCGCCAGCACCTCTTGAATCCCGCCATCTTCGCGCTGCTGGGAGATGTACGCGACAAGCGCATCCTGGATGCCGGCTGTGGTCAGGGCTACCTCTCACGCTTACTCGCCAGGAAAGGCGCCATTGTGACAAGCATCGAGCCTGCCCAGATGCTGTACCAGTATGCTGACGAGAGAGAACAGGCGGAGCACCTGGGTATCACCTATATGCAGGCAGACCTCTCCTCGCCCAACAACCTGGCTAATATCTTCGATTACGTTGTTGCGAACATGGTTTTTATGGACATCCCAGACTACCAGGCAGCCATGCGGCACTGCATAGCTGCCCTCAAGCCGGGTGGGGGCCTGATATTCTCCATCTTGCATCCATGCTTTGATGAGCCTGAGTCAGAGTGGGCCAGCAAGGGCTGCGTCGAGGTACGCGAGTATTTCCAAGAATATGCCGTACCCCAGAAAAGCTTCGGCTATTTCTTCCACCGCACCTTGAGCAGCTATCTCAATCTGGTGATCCGCGAGAAGTGTATCATCCACGAGATCATTGAGCCACAACTCGACGAGGCGCTGGCCGAGGCGTGGCCAAGGGCCGTGCATGTACCGAGTTTTATGGTAGTACATGCGACGAGAAATTAAACTACGCCCAGGCTCGCTCCATAGGACGAGGCCATCATCCTACATAGCGTACGTTCACGCCTGTGGCAGGAGGTCATCGATGCCTACACAATTTTCGCCAGATACAATGCAACAATTCCAGCAGGCACACATTCTGCTTGAGCAGCTTGACCCTCAGGGTCCGCCCAGCGCACTCATCATGCCTGGCGCGCCGGAGCCGCGCGGCTGGGTCATCGTATTTCCCAGTTCGTTCAACCCACCCACGACGGCACACCTGGCGCTGCTGCACCAGGCACAACAGTTTGCCAACCAGAAAGGCAGGTCCGCGTACATCTATGCCGCTATGAGCAGGCAGATCATCGATAAAGAGCGTGTCCAACGACCATTGTTGCTTGATCGTCTCGTGCTGCTTGAGAATGTGCTGCGGTGCCACGCGTCAGGCACGGCTATCATGCTCTTCAATCGAGGGCTGTATGTTGAGCAGGCAAAGGCCCTGCATACCAGTTTCCCACAGGTGACAAAACTGACCTTCCTGGTGGGCTTCGATAAGATTGTGCAGATCTTCGATCCCCGTTACTATGCTAACCGCGACGCCGCCTTGATAGACCTCTTCACCCACGCCGACATCCTGGTCGCGCCACGCGGGGAGGCCGGGACAGACGAACTCAGCCAACTCCTGCGCGCGCCGGAGAACCGGGGCTTTGCTCGCCACGTACACGCGCTCCCCCTCGACCCTGCCTATCGCGCTGTCTCCTCCTCCAGCATCCGCCGCGATCCCAGTACTCACCACGAGGAGGTTCCCGGCGAGGTCCAGCAGTTCATAGAAGAAACGCACGCCTACGATCTCCCCCATCAGCAGGCGGGCAGCAGGGAGCCTGATCTCTACGAAGAGCGCGTGAAGAGCCTGGAGACAATGCTTGGGCAGGTGATGTAGAACGCATAAGGCAGGTAATGATGAGTAGGAGTTTAGCACAAGTTGCTTATCCTTCGTAGCTGCGTGATTTATCACGCGTGCTCTCCAAAAGTGAAAGCATATCTACTGTTGTGACATCACAAAGAAAGGAACGTCGCGCATGAGTGAAAACTGGCTTCAAGAGTACATTTCCCTGGCATTTCGTCTCCACAAGGTTGTTGAGACCGCCTATGCAGGTCCCTTTGTAGAAGAATACTGGGGGCCTCCCGCCTGGAGAGAGCAGGTAGAGGCCGAACCAGAGATGCCGGCTGCTGAACTGGTACGCCAAGCCATGACGCTCGCCGATGCGCTCCCTGCACAAG
This sequence comes from Chloroflexota bacterium, assembly GCA_030853145.1. Taxonomy (GTDB): domain Bacteria; phylum Chloroflexota; class Ktedonobacteria; order Ktedonobacterales; family Ktedonobacteraceae; genus JALYTT01. The sequence continues at coordinate 7,094 of JALYVR010000073.1, forward strand.
GCCTTGCCCCGAACCGCGAGGCCTATCTAGGCAAGCACGTCAGGGCGATGGAGACGATTGCGCGCAAACTGTGCGGGGAAACCTTCACACTTGCGGAAGAGGCCGCGCGTTGCCTGGATGTTCACCCGCTGTGGACTTCCGAAGCGCAGTTTGAACAGGCTCATGCCCTTTACGAGAACGTGATTCCTGGCACGGGGAGCCTGGCAGAGCACTTGCGAACATACAAAGCCGGTGTTGCCTGTCCACCTGAGCAAACACACCTCCTGCCAGCGCTCGTCGATCTGGCCTTTGCCGAGGCCCGCAAGCGTTCCAGCAGCCTCGTAGAGCTTCCTGATGGCGAAACGATTGATATCCAGTACCTGCCTGAGTGGGAACACGAGGCCGCAGCCTATTACCGGGGCAACTATCGAACCCACATCGTAATCAATACCGCTGCCACCGCCACCTCTTTGTCTCGCTTATTCGATCACATGGTCTGTCATGAAGGCTACCCCGGCCATCATACCGACTATGTGCTTAAGGAACAGTACCTTGCTCAACATGGCTATACTGAACAGACCATGTACCTCACGTTGGCGCCTCAATGCGTGATCAGTGAGGGGATTGCGATGGTCGCCCACGAAATGATCTTCTCCGAAGGAGAGGCAGAAGGCTGGATCGCAGAACAGATGGAGCGCGTATTCCATAGGGAAGTGGACGCACAGGCGCTTCTGCGCTTGCGGCAAGCCAGCGAGATGCTCGATGGAGTCTGGTGCAACGCAGCCATGTTGTTGGATGAGGGGCGCACAGAGGCCGAAGTGGCGCAGTACTTTGTCAAGCATATGCTGCTTCCAGAAGACAGAGCTCCTCGCTTTGTTGCTTCGTTGAAACATCCTCTGTACGGGCTACACACTGCACTGACGTATGGGAGCGGTCAAAAACTGGTGCGACGCTGGTTACAGGGACCAGACAGAGAGACAGTCTTCCAGCGTTTCTTAAAAGAACAATGGACGCCTTCACAATTGGCAGCAGACGCCTTGACCACCTAAAATGGCATAATAGCGGCTGTCTCACCGCGAAAGCATGGCCCTATGAAGAGATACAGACCTGGCTTAAATCGCCTCTGTAGGGAGGTACCAACGGATGTGACCTCTTTTCTTACGTATACGTTTTCTCTTCTAGACGACAGAAAGAATTACCGAAGGTAGAGCCAAGAACAGAGAAGAGAAACTGTTCTTCCCGAAGAAGGAGCAAAGATGCCTTTTTCAAGTTCATCGCAGAGGAACCGTTCTCCAGCGAGATCAGCGAGGATTCTGCAACCACCGCAGAGCGATATCCTCTTCCATCGTGGGAGGCGTAGGGTCATCAAAGGCGCTCTTGCCCTGGGTTCCCTCCTGGCGCTGGGAACAGGCGGGTATCTGGCTGCTCATTGGTATGGACTCTTTTTGCCTCCCTTAACGACAACCGATATCGGGACTATAAGGGCTCTCGCCTGGTCGCCCGATGGCACGTACATCGCCCTGGCAAAAGGGCCAGAGACCCAGACGGTCTATGATCTGACCCACATAGAAGTTGGGACACCTGGGGTTCAGATCTGGGACGCGGCTTGTGGGAGGGTGTGTGTCAGCTATCCGACGGCTACCGATGTCATGTCTCTGTCCTGGTCGCCCGATAGCCAGTGGCTTGCTTCATCGGTCGGCGATCTCGTGCAGATCTGGGCCAGGCCCAGCACGGAAGGGAGGGACGGGGGAAGACCAGTGATCAAGCTGGCAGAAGCAGGCCAGTCGACTGCAGATGCTATAGGGGGTATGGTAGCCTGGTCGCCTGATGGCAGGCGCCTCGCTTCTGGCAAATTTAACGGAGAACTAGCCGTCTGGGATATGCACCGCAAGGAGGTCTTCTGGCAGATTACACGGCCCGGGGATTGGTGTTCGGCGCTCAGTTGGTCACCCAATAGCCAACATATCGCGCTAAGTACGATGCTCACGTACCCAAGAAGGCCAGGCTGGTTAGGGATTGTAGATGCGAACACAGGACAGGTGCTGCTTGATCTCGAATATGCAGATGATACGGATGCGCAAGGGAATGTGAGTCTGATGTGGTCGCCAGACGGACGCTTCATTGCAGTGGGGCATCCCAGGACGGGTGATGGTTCAAAAGGAAAGGTGAGCATTCTGGATGCCCGCACTGGCAAGCAGATCAAGGCGTATTTTGTCAAGGGCCGCAAAGACGATCCAGAAACGCCGTGGGTCCAGGCAGTTGCCTGGTCACCGGACAGCAGGCGCATCGCTTCGACTGGCTACACGTACACGATCCATATGTGGGATGTGATGACTGATGCTCTTGTGATCACGTATCCGCCTGGACCGGGAGTGGGAACCCACGCGAGCCCAACTGCTCCCCTGGCCTGGTCCCCTAATGGAAAACATCTGGCCTCAGCGACTGACGCGGTCTACGTCGGGATCTGGGACGTTCCCTAAAGAAGGCAGTGCGTTAGATTTCATCTCCACCCCCACCTTTATCAGGATGGTTGCAGCACTCTGAACGTCAGCCTGCTGTCACCTATCTGCACCACATCACCCTCGCGCAGTTGACAGCGCATAACGGGATGCCCGTTGACATAGGTACCAGTGGCTGATTGGTGGTCCTCCAACTCGTAGCCACCAGCGGACAACTGGCGAATCGTCGCGTGCAGGCGGCTCACGGCCAGGTCTTCCAGAAAGATGGAGCAGTCGCGGCTGCGTCCAATCGTCATCTCTGAGAGCAGATCGAAGGTGCGAATGCTTCCCCGCAGGTTCCCAAGCTCTATTTTGGCGATGGTGCTGGTATTTGGATCAAGTGTCTTTTTCAGGTGCGATTCGCGTCCCCGCGACGAGGCAAGCTGAAATGGCCGGGTGCCCTCGTGAGCGCAAAATGTCAAGCGGGTATTGCCAAAGAGCAGCTTATCCCCATCATGCAACATGATCTCCTGGGTGGCTCTGCCGTTGACAAAACTATCGCCGCTGCCATGATCGTCGCGCAGCATATAGCCCGTCGGCGTCTTTACAATGCTGGCCTGCTTACGATGCACCGCGATATCTTCGAGAAAGATATCACAATCGCGACTGCGACCAATGGTGGTAGCATCGTTCCAGATATCCACCCGCCTTTTCGCTTCCCCCTGATGAATGATGAGGTATGCCGCTGATAACTGGTCCGACTGCTCTTGCACCATCTTGTACCTCTCCTCCGATGGGTACAATCGGTTGCGCTCCCTTGAACGCCATAGTGAGAATACATTTCGCATATGCCAGCATCCACCTTTTGAGAGAAGTTCTCTTTTATCCCTTGTCTGCTTTTAGTGTATCCAATGCCTGCAAAATTTTCTCGGGCGTGATCGGTAGGCTCCGAATATGTACCCCTATTGCATCATAGACCGCGTTGGCAATAGCCGGCGCCATACCATTGGTTGGCACCTCGCCGGCGGATTTCGCCCCAAACGGTCCGCTATACTCGGTATCTTCCACTAAGATTGTGGTCATGTGCGGCATATCCAGTGTGGACATCAGCTTGTAATCCACAAAGCCTGGATTGCGCACGCGGCCCTGCTCGTCGAATTTCAGCTCTTCGCTGAGCGCGTACCCCAGGGCCATGGTAACCGCGCCCTCTACCTGGCCCGACGCCAGGGCGGGGTTGATGGCCCGGCCCAGATCAAGCGCGTTGACGGCCCGCGTGACGCGTACCTGGCCGGTTTCCGTGTCGATCTCGACCTCTACGAACTGCGCGAAGAAAGGCGCCGGCGAGTCATCAGACCAGAAATCGCCCTTGGCCATGATCTGCTGGCGGTGCATGCCGTACAATGTCTCGTTGGCGATGTCCGCCACGGTGAGCGCGCTGCGACCGCGCGGCGTATAGATACGATCATCGACGATGGACATATCCCCTGGCGCACAGTCTAGCATATCACCTGCGACATCCAAAATCTGCCCGCGCACACGTTCCGCCGCCACCTTGACGCCGCTACCGCTGATATAGGTGGTGCTGGAAGCATACGAGCCATAGTCGAACACGCTGGAGTCGGTATCCGCCGACTGCATGACGATCTTGTCCATGCCCACGCCCAGGGCCTCGGCGGCGATCTGCGCCAGGATGGTATCGCTGCCCTGGCCGATATCGGTGGCCCCGGTCATTACATTAAACGAGCCATCCTCGTTCAGTTTGATCGAGGCCCCACCCAGTTCAGCACTTGCGACGCCACTGCCTTGCATAGCCGTCGCCATGCCGCGCCCGCGCCTGGTGGGCTTGCCATCGCTGTGATCGAACGGCTCGTGCCAGCCAAAGGCCGCTGCACCGCGCTCCAGGCACTCCGGCAAGCCACAGGAGCGGAACTGGCGTTTGGAACGCAGCACGCCGTCTACCTCTTCTACGTCAATCGGGTCCCAGTCGCCCTTCTGGACGTGATTCTTGCGCCGGAACTCCAGCGGGTCCATGTTCAGGCGCTGCGCGATCTCGTCGATGTGGACCTCCAGCGCGTAGAAGCCCTGGGGTGCGCCGTAGCCGCGCATGGCGCCGGTGATGGGCAGGTTCGTGTAGACGGCATCAGCGAGGAAGCGATAGGCCTGCGCGCGGTAGAGACAGAGCGTCTTATGCCCGGTGCTGCGCGTGACCGTGAAGCTATGCGTACCATAGGCGCCGGCGTTCCCAATCGAGTGCATCGAGAGCGCCACCAGGGTGCCATCCTGCTTGACGCCGCTACGCATGCGCATAATCATGGGGTGGCGGAAACGCGCCGCTGTGAACTCCTCCTGGCGGCTGTACTCTACGCGCACAGGCTGACGTGTCTTCATAGCGAGTATGCCGGCCACCGGCTCCAAGATCATCTCCTGCTTGCCGCCAAACCCTCCGCCGACGCGCGGCTTGACGACGCGCACGCGCGCAATAGGCAGTTGCAGGACGGCAGCCAACTGGCGACGCGTATGATACGGGACCTGTGTGCTGGTCACAACGATCAGGCGGTCGTAGCCATCCAGGTACGCCACGCTGATGTGCGGCTCCAGCACGGCATGCGAGATAAAGGGGACGCGGTACTCGCCTTCGACGACGATATCGGCCGCGCGCATGGCGGCGGCGAAATCCCCGCGCTCCAGTTCCTCATGGGCCGCCAGGTTGTGCGTGGCATCGTAGATATCGCCGCTGCCCTGGCCGTGGCGTGGATGAGTCGTATCAGCCTCGTGCAACTGTGGCGCGCCGGCGCGCGCGGCCTCCAGGGGATCGAAGACGGCGGGCAACACCTCGTACTCGACCTCGATCAGGGCCAGCGCCTCTTCCGCCAGAGCCGGCGTGTCGGCGGCCACAAAGGCCACCCAATCGCCCACGTAGCGCACGCGGCTATCGAGCAGGTAGGCATCGTACGGCGATAGCTCCGGGTACGGCTGGCCGGCGGTACTGTGGGCCACACGTGGCACATCCTGATAGGTCAACACGGCGCGCACACCCTCCAGGGCCAGCGCCTTGCTGGCATCGATGTGCTGGATGTTGGCATGGGCGTGGGGCGAGTGCAGGATACGCGCGTGCAGCATGTTGGGCTGCTCGAACTCGGAGGCGTAGACCGGCGCACCCGTGACCAGCGGCCGCGCATCCACGCGCCGCTCTCCCTGGCCAACAA
>JALYVR010000646.1 GCA_030853145.1 Chloroflexota bacterium
TGGCCGGGTTCTATGGATTGATGATCTTTTCTGCATTGATGGGCTTTATATCGCTTGTGAGTGTGCTCTATATTCGTGCGCATGGGCATGATTTACTTCGGATTATTGCGCTATGAATGACGTTCAAATGTGCGGGGGCGGGAGAAGGTACCCGGACACTATCGCCAGCACTATTATATCTGCCACGCGGGCGGCATACCTGGCTTTTCCGCCTTTTTTGGACGCTTTCCTGATGATGATGTCAGCGTTATCCTATTGTCCAACAGGCATGGTTTTGATGCCGCCGGTCTTGCTCGCAAAATCTGTCGTCTGCTTTTTGATCTGCCGCCGCTCGTGCGCACATCCGTTGCGCTCCGGCCAGAGACAGCACAAGCAATGATCGGTGCTTACCAGAGTACTGTCTTTGGTGCCGTAGAAGTGAGCGAGGAAGCAGGGACGCTCTCCCTACACTGGGTGAAAACCCATGCCCTTGTGCCTGTGAGCGAAACGAGTTTTCGCTACATGGAGGATGAAGATAGCGAGGTGCATTTCGAGAACCGCAATGAGCAAGGTACGTATGAACGTCTGCGGGTGATCCAGCCTTTCTTCTGGTTCACGGCAGAACGAGTAGAGCACTACGTACGTTGAAGGGTCTACAGTGTACTGCTCTGACAATCTTCATATGAAGGATGAAATGGTGGCTGGAACATGGCGCCCGCAAGGGACGCCACTACACATTGACAGGTGAGACGCCTTCGTCCCGCGTAGGGATTCGGCTTGCCGCATCCGTGGAGCAGGCCCTTGAGCCTGAGAGGCCTCCCCCTAGCCGTGCAAGCCCCCCACAGATGCGGCAAGCCGAATCCCTACGCGGTTGGGGGAGCGCCCGCTCCTCTGTCGAGTGTCGCGTGATCAGAGCAGTACCTCAATTGGATAGCATCGGAATGGTGGCTGCCACGAAAGCGCCTTCTTCCTGCTGCCACTTATACAGGTACCAGCCGAGAGTGACCAGCAGGGCCAGTTCTGGCACGCCCTGCGCGTCTGCTTCGATCTGCACAATCGTGCCTCTTTTCAGGTGGAGCAGGGGCCGACCATCAGCGTCCACCCAGGTTCTGATCGAGCGCCAGAAACTCGTGCAGCGCCAGCGGAACTCGCGGCCAGCGGGCGTCTGCAGTGTGACGTTCCCGCTGATGCTGCGCCTGATGGTTGCCAGGTCCGCCTGAGAGCTGGCGTCTGTTATCGTGATTGTCTGGGAGAGACCTTTCTGGGTAATTGTCCAACTGCCGTCTGCGCTCTCGACTAGCGCGGACGCGTGGGGAAACCCCTTCCAATACACGGTTGCAAAGACAGTATCTTCCGCGTGCAACTCATACATATACCGCTGACCCTTCGACCTGACCCAGCGCAGCTCGTTAGAGGATCGCTCGTTCAGTGACTTCATCATTTCTCTCCTATCTATACAGTGTTGTCTCTGCCAGAGCGGTCGGCTATCAACGTGGAAGCGCTATCACCAGCACAGCTATGCCGACCAGGACCAGCAGGAGCAGGATAGCCGCGGGCACCAGGATCACGGCCAGAGCGCGGCCTCTGCCCAGGTGATGAACCGCCTGGAGCGCCAGCACGAGTAGTACCAGGCTGTAGATGTGCGGGATGAACGCCACCCAGTTGCCAACAGTAGGGATGAGGAGCAACAACGAGCTGAGCACGACCATCGGGACGCCTAACAGGGTCAGGGCGTAGGTCTGTTCCAGGTAGAAGCCAGTGCCTTTGAAGAGGCGCGCAAAGAGGTAGAGTACTCCACTCGCCGCGAAAAAGGAGCACGGCGTTGCTACCAGGACGACAACAGCCGAGAATATGAGCGTGATGAGCCTGAGCGTGGCAGGGTCGACGCCCTGAACACTGGCAATCTGAAGCGGCGTAATCAGCAGAGCCAGGATATATAACAGGGCAGAAACGAGGCCCAGGACCAGCAACTGGCACCAGACACCCGTCCAACTCGCCTGGTTTTTCTCCTCGCTAAAGGTGTTGACGGATGGACGGGTAAGGACATGGATGTACTTGGCAGGCAGTGTACTCAGCTTTCCGCTCCGCGCTGAAGGAACCTCGTCGGTTAAGGTCGGAGTAGATTGTGCCATGGTTTTTCTTCCTTTCATAACAGCTAAACATATATGCTGTTCATGGCACAAGCATACCGAAGAAGGCTGAAGGAGACATCGTTCAACTCGCCTATTGCTCCTACCTATTTTTGCAGAGGCCTGGATGTGTATGTAGCCTGGAAAACGTCACGCGAGGTTGTGGTCGATCGCATAGCGAATAGCCGCATGACGTGAGGTGACCGCCAGCTTGCCGTAGATGGAGCGCAGGTGAGCATTGACAGTACGTGGGCTGATCACCAGGCGCTCGGCGATTTGGGCGTTGGTAAGGCCGCGGGCCAGCAGGCGCAGGACCTCCTCCTCGCGACCGCTGAGACCATCGAGGTTAGTTTGGGAGGCAGTGAATTTCCATGTGCGAGCAGCGAGAGCCTCTTCCAGTGGCAGGTTTCGTCCTTCCAGCCAGGCGGCCGCGAAGCTCTCTTCGCCAAGTTGGGCACGGGCAAAGGCAAACTGGCGCGCGTCATAGGTGTTGGCCAGCGGCGGAGCAATCTCAGCAGCGCGGCCAGTCGCGGCGGCAGCGGCTCCCCAGAGGCGGGCGGCCCAGATCGGTTCCACGTGCTGCGCAGCGGTTGAGGCCAGCATCTCCAGCGCAACACCCCTGATCCTGCTATCGTTCACCTCGCGTAAGAGGGTCAGGTTCTCTTCCCAGCATGCCTGCACCGTTTCAGTCTGTTCTTGTAAGATGGCGGCACAGATCAGGCCAACCAGCATCTGAAGCTCCAGGCGCTGGTTTCCTCCCACGCGGACGACCTGTATACCCTCAGCAAAATGCTGGCGTGCCTTTTCAATCTCATCCTGAGAGAGCGAGACACGTCCCAGAAGCAAGAGGACTGAGCCGATCCCTTCGAAGAGGCCCAGAGTTCGAGAGTAGGCCAGGCTTTCCTCTCCGAGAGTGCAGGTCTGCTCCCAGGCACTCTCTGCGAAACTCAAGTTGGCCAGGGCGTGCAGTGACCAGGCGATGCCCTCCGGATTCTTCAGCGTCCGAAAGAGGGCCAGGGCCTCTTCCAGCCATGCACGTATCTGATCTGGCATTCTTTGACCCAGGGCGAGCCTGCCCAGGGCGATCAACGAGTAGGCCACTCCGCGTTGATCGCCGATTTCTCGCGAGCGCGCAACGCTCTCTTCAAGCAGGGAGAGCGCCTCTCTATCCTGCCCCTGATACCAGTGCGCCAGGCCAAGACGATGCAAGGCGAGCGCTATGCCCTGCACATCATCTTGCTTCCGGAAGAGTGCCAGGCTCTCCTGGCCCAATGCCACAGCGCTGGCTGGTTCGCGCTGGAGTACCGCG